>QFOU01000078.1 GCA_003241595.1 Pseudomonas fluorescens | reverse complement strand
GCTGGGCAGCCGCCAGAGCGAGAACTCGGTGGCCACGATCCGGCAGCTGGTGGATTCGGTCGCCCGGGTCGATCAGCTGATCCAGGAGGTCAGCGCGCTGTCCAGCCAGCAGAGCCTCAGCGTCAGCGAGATCGGGGCGGCCATCCACCAGATGGACGACGTCACCCAGCAGAACGCCGCGCTGGTGGAGCAGAGCGCGGCGGCAGCGGAGAGCCTCAGGCGCCAGGCCGAGGCGCTGCAGCAGGCGGTTGCCATCTTCCGGACCAGCGCGGCCTGAGCCCGCCGCTGAACCTGGGCCCTCTCAGGCGGGGCTGAGCTGGTCGTCGCTGCGGCAGACGCTGAGCCGCGCCTCGCCGCACCAGGCGGCCAGGTCCGCGGGCGCCTCACGCGGCGTCAGCCCGCGGGCCTGCACGGCGCCCACATAGCCGTTGCGCCCCTGCGCCTTGGCCGCGTACAGCGCCGAGTCCGCCAGCGACAGGCAGGCACGCCAGTCCCACAGCCGGGGCTGGTGCGGGTCCAGCGGAAAGGCCACGAAGCCCAGCGACACCGTCATGCCGACGCTCTGCCCGGGCGCGATCTCGAACGGCCGCTCGTGCACCGCGGCACAGACCCGCCGCGCCAGCTCGGCGGCACTGATATCATGATCGTTCAAAAGCATCTTAAGCGTTTGGCCAAGGGTAGGGGAGGAGACAGACTGCATACGGTATTACTTATCTGGAATTATCTATTGCGTAAATGGAATGTAGACCCCCAACCCTTTTAACACAACCCTCCAGCCCCAAAAAATAGCACCTAACCCGCTACCCGGCTCACACTTGCTCAAATTCGCGCAAGAGAGCTACGCATGAGCGAGTAAAATATGAATGGAATCAACGTTCCTGACCCACCCGCGCAACCAAATTCACTAAAAAACCCAATCCTATCAAACCCCACCGCCCACCTGCGCAAGTAAAACCCGCAATAAGCACACAGCGGGGAATTTTCTATTTCATGAGATAAGAAAAAAGCCACCTTGCGGTGGCGAAATTCTGGTGGCGCCTCCCAGACTCGAACTGGGGACCTGCGGATTATGATTAGTTTTGAATACACTTAATAAAATGAAAAACTGACACTTTTTCAGTATTTTAATTGCTGGAAATTATTTCGAGTTATTGGAAATTGATGGTAATTTATAGAGGTTATTGGTCCAAATTTGGTCCAAGGAATATTGACCTAATACGCCTCTCTATACATGGTCACAAATATCAAAACTAAGATTTAGAGGTAATATGGCATCGATTGATAAACGTGAAGGAACGAATGGCACAAGCTATCGAGCGCGAGTGCGAATTAATGGGTTCCCGATTCAAGTTAAAACCTTCGATAAGTTAGGCGATGCCAAGTTGTGGGTGCAACAGACTGAAAGTGCAATTCGGAAGGGTGAATTTCAAAACGTGGTCAATGAAGCTAAACGCCACACTCTCAATGACGTAATTGAGAGGTATAAAAAAGAGATTTTGCCCCGTAAAGCCCCCACTACACAGAGAGGTGAACAAGTTCTTTTAAAGTACTGGTCACAGGAGTTTGGAGAATATGCCCTATCATATATTACCCAGCAGATGATTGCCGATAAACTTTCTGAACTTCAAAGCAGCGGCAATCGTAGACGTTTGGGTGACGATGGCAAACCTCCTGCCCCTGTTAAACCTAAGACTAAAGCCACTCTAAAGCATTACAGAGATTACTTGGAGCAATACTTTAATCATGCAAAACAATGGGGTTGGACTGGTTCAAATCCAGTTTCAAACATTCAAAAGTACACGAAGCTGAATAACAGCCGCATCCGATATTTAACTGATGATGAAAGAAAGCGCCTGCTGGAAGCCTCGGCACAAATAAAAAGCCTTAGCCTTTATACTATTGTTGTATTTGCCCTTTCTACTGGTGCCCGCCGCAGTGAAATTATGAATCTCACATTGAAAGACATTGATCTTGAGCGTAGCCAAGCTGTTTTTCGCAGGACTAAGAATGGCGAAATTCGCGTTATTCCTATTGTGAGTTACTTGCGCCATATCATGGAAGACCACATACCTCGCGTGAAAGAACTTTATGAAAAGTTAGAAGCTAAACAGGGGCCAATGCCTACGCATTGGCTTTTTCCCAGCCCCTCAGGGCATAGTCCGCTGGATTTTGGTTCAGCTTTTGATCGCGCTCGCACACTTGCGGAATTGGAAGATTTTCGCTTCCACGACCTACGTCACAGCGCAGCCAGCTATCTTGCCATGAATGGTGCAACCCTCTTGGAGATTGCCGCCGTGCTGGGTCATAAAACCCTGCAAATGGTTAAGCGTTATTCGCACCTTTCTGAAAATCACACCTCTAGTGTTGTTTCAAAGATGAATGACAAGATTTTCAATATAGCCCCATCCAATCAAGACAGGGCACCGTCATAATATGAGATATTTAAGTCTTTTCAGCTTGGAATACACCTGTCAGTCCTTGACTTTTATGGTAACTTATATGATACTGTGTTCACATGGAAACTAAAGAGTACCTCACTTCTCTTGGGAAGAGTCCATTTGAAGAGTGGTTCTCAAGCCTGGATTCGCAAGCTGCGGCAAAGGTTGCAGTCGCAATAACCCGCCTGTCACAAGGGCATATGTCCAATGTTAAGGGCGTGGGGGCGGGTGTCCATGAGTACCGTATCGACTGGGGACCGGGCTACCGCGTCTACTTCGGTAAAGATGGAGATACGCTGGTTATCCTGCTGGTCGGCGGCACGAAAAAGAACCAGCAAAAGGATATAGAAGCGGCCCAAGCCTACTGGCACGATTACAAGCTTCGTAAACGAAAGGAATGACAATGGCACTTACTAAAGACTTTAAAGATACCGTTAAAGCCCGCGTAGCGCATGACGCAGCATTCCGCGATGCTCTCCTGATCGAGGCTGTCGAACAGCTTCTTTCCGGTGATACCGAAACCGGTAAGGCGGTTTTACGCGATTATATCAATGCCACCGTAGGCTTTGAAAGCCTTGGGAAGGTTACAGGAAAGCCTTCCAAAAGCCTGATGCGGATGTTCAGTTCTGGTGGCAATCCAACTGCGGATAACCTTTTTGCCATTCTCCGCACGTTGCAGGAAGCCTCTGGCATTCATCTAGCTGTCGCCGTAGCACGTTAGAATACGTTAAAAAGCAGCCCTAGGCTGCCGTTTCAGTCATAGAGGTAAACCCTCATCTCGTCCTGCCACCTCTGGCGGGTATGGATGTAGCCGAGGCGGTTGACGAAGTGATAGCCGGGGGCGGCATACCACCGCCCGTTATCACCTTCCACCAGCGTCCACCAGTAACGCCAATCAGCGTCTTTAGGCACTTCCCACGGTTCCCATACAAAATCATGGGAAGGTGCAGGCTGCGGTTCAAACCGCTTTTCAAAGTGTGTCCAGCTTCCGGCGCGCATTTAGAGGCCCTCCATAGAGAACGGCTGTGCGTTGCAGGCTTCCTCTAAGTAATTCCAGACCGTGCGGGCAATATGTTCCAGTTGCCGCGCTTGGCCCCATATAAGCGCCTCCGAGAGGGTTTTAGCCCTATATTCTTTCATGGCTTCATCCACATAGCCCATGCGGTAAAGGTTTTCCCCCACCCAATCCAGCAAACGGCTGTGGTAAACGTCCGCCGCTGGCGCACATTCATCCTCGCCCGCACCTCCGGCGATGTTGTCGAGGGTGTCCACAATGGCCTCATAAACAAAATCATTCGCCCACTTTCCGTCATGGGCCTCGTAAACCATGTCCTTTGCGGGGTGTTCTAATTGGGCGAGGCAATAGAATCATGGAGCAAGGTGCAGCGTTGTTGGTAACGGCCTGCATGGCTTATGCCTCCCCCTGTTCTTGGGGTTGGGCATTACCGTGTAGCACATCAGGCAGCCAAGTGGTTTCTGCCACGGCGTCCATCACATGCTTGGCCGCTTCCAGCTTCTTCACATTCCCAAAATTGAGGGTAATGGTGGCTCCAGCATCCTGCGCCAGCTTCAACAAGGCAGCCTTGGACAGCTTGCCGTAAAAGCCTTGCACGCTGGGTTGCCAGTATTCGGCCATATTCAGGGAGAGACTTGCCGCCAACACGTCCGCATGGACAAGGCGCGGTGAAGTATCGCGGTCAAACTTGTCCTTAAGGGCGTTTACGCTTAATGCCGTGCAATAAGCCAACAGGCTTAACAGCACGTCCTGCGGCTGCTTAAGGCACCACCCAAACAACTTCGCCGGATTGCTTGGCAGACGTTCTCCCCAATAGGCCTCATGGTCGGCTAGGCGTTCGTGGGCTTTGCAGTCCTCGGCCAGCGTTACCTGTTTGGCGGGATACAGGCTTTTGCGGGATACCTCTAGGCAACTGTAATACTCCCGCCCGTCAATCAGAGGCAGGGCAAAAGTATGGACGATGGCAGCCAAGGCAACCTGCGGGTTTTCGGTCATAGCAAGACGGATGGCAGCCGTGCGGTGCGCTGACAGTTCCCGCACCACGGAAGCGGGAATGGTGGCAACCTCTTGCGGGGCCTTCTCTTCATCTTCGGCCTGCTTGCTTTCTGCCCGTACATCGTCAGGGTGGACAAGGCCACGGGTTACATCTACTTCCCCCTCATAACCAACACGGAGGATGGCACCAGTGCGGGCCTTGTCCTCGTCCGTATAACGCTGGGTGGCTTCTTTCTCGGTTTCATCAAAAACAGGGTAAACGCGGCCATAATTCGTGGAGTAATCGCGCTCCAACTCAACCTTAACCCATTTCCAGCCCTCGGCTTTAATCATGCCCGCCGCTGCTTCCAGCTTGTGGCTGGCAAGCTGGAGAACCAGCCC
>QFOU01000077.1 GCA_003241595.1 Pseudomonas fluorescens | reverse complement strand
CGAGGTTATGAACATGGCTTGTCCTTTTGAACGGTCGATCGAAAAACGATGGTAGACCCTAGCACAGAAGGGGTAATGCGTGAACCCTTTAAGGGGGGTTAGAGTGGCAACAGGCGGATGAACGAGAGTTGGCGGCCGGAATCGGCTTTATCGCGTCGGTAGGAGTGGAAGGTCTCCTTTTCAGCGAATGTGCAGTTGTTCAGGCTGTGGATATGGATATCCAGCACGCCGGATTGAATGGCCTGCGCGCGGATGATGCCTTTGAGATCCATGTTGGCGTGACCTTCCCGCGTAGGGCTGAAGAAGCGCTGCGAGTTGGGAATATTAAAGTATTCGGAGAAGTGGGTCTCGACTTCGAAATTGGCCTGGCAGAGCGATGGCCCCATGGCGATGTGCAGGTCTTCCGGTGTTTGGGCGAAATCCTTGCAGAGAGTTTCGATCGTGATAGCCAGAAGGTCGGCCTGTGTACTGCGCCAGCCAAGGTGCACTGCGGCGACGGCATGCGGCGAGGAGATAAGTACGGGGGTACAATCGGCGGTTTTGACGGCCAGCCAGAGGTTCGGCTGGTCGGTGTAGATTGCATCGCATTCTTCATATTGGCCCGCTTGGTCGGCATAGGTCAGGCGGTTGCCGTGGACTTGATGCATGTGGGCGATGGGTCCTAACCGCTCGGTGGCGGCGCCAATCGTGTTGCTGCCACCTGCAGGTGCGCGGGTACCGAAGATGTGTTCGGCATAGGGCAACGGCTTATTGGCCGTAAGATAGCCGGCGGGAGGTTGGGTCATGGGCGAATGTGAGTTGAACATGTGAACACCTGTACTTTGAACAGCGTGCCCATTTGTGTGGGGTGAAGCAAGCGGTGGAGCATGTTCTCCATCTCAGGGTGTGGCCCATCTGCCAAGGCGAGCGAGGCGAGGCCATGATGCATGAGGAAGGCGGTGAGGGCGTCCAGTGACTCGGCTTGTAGATGGGGGTGTGATTCCTTCAATGCGGCGACCACATTGGTGAAATTAACGTGCATGGTGAGATCGGTCTCTCCGGGGAGATGGAAGGGGCTGACTTTGTGGTGGCGGTGGATGGCCTGGAATGTGTCTCCGGTGGGGCCGGATGTGGCGGCGCCGTAATCGAGGAAAATGGCGGCGTGCAGAGATTGCGGGAGGGCTTGCAGCCATGTGCGCATTTGCGGGGAGTGCTCGGTAATGCGGCCCTCGGGTTGGGTGAAGCGGAAGGTGTGGCCTTCGGATTCGATCGTGCGGGGGACGATGCGGCCTTCGTGTTCGATCAGTTGCGAATGCGGGAAGGCGTCGAGGATTTCGTTACCGATAAGGATGGTGGGAAGGGGGGATTCGGGAGTGGTGCTCCATTTGCAGTGGGAGAACGCTTGCAGTGTATGCTGCTGGAGCGCGGTGAGTGTGGGAGAGGTTTCGACTAGCACCGGTTGGGCGTTGGCAAAAACCTGTGGATGGGCGATTTGAAGGTGGGTCAGGAGGCCCAGCATGAGGCTACCGCGACCGGGGCCGCATTCCATAAGTGTAAAGGGTGTAGCTTTTGGCAGAGTGGTGGCTTGGCGGGCGACCCAGTTGGCCAGTGTGGCACCGAAAAGGGGAGAGATTTCGGGGGCGGTGGTGAAATCGTGGGGGTAAGGAGCGCCGTTGCCGGTGGGGGCGGGGAGGAAGTTATAGCCGTTGGTGTAGTAGCCATATTGGGGATGGTAGAGGCAGGCTTCCATATACTCCTCCACCGTGAGCGGGCCGGATGCGGCGATTTTTTCGGCTAAGATGGCTGCGAGCGGTGTGGTCATGCAGTGGTTGTGCGGGTTTTTGAGAAGAGTGTCCAGTTGAAAAGTTTGTGTTGCATATATGGAATGGGTGAGGGTGGGCGGTGGTGATGAAAGAGAGGCGATGGGGTTTGATAAAGTTGGTGTTTTTTGTGGAAATGAGGGCGATAGGCTTGCGTGGGTGCGCAAGGCGGGCGGGGGGTTGAAGATTGACGGCAGGGGCATATACTTGGGGAGAAAGTATTCCTTGGATTTTGGGAGACGAATCATGACCCGTTTGAATGAACATACTGAGAAAGATCCATTGTTGGCGTTGGCAACTATTGCTGGTGATGCCATGACGGACATTGAGCTTGATGAGGCGATGTTGGGTTTGGCGGCTATGGTCGAGGCCGATGTGATCGCTGAAAGCCAAGCCTCTGATGCCATGCGACAACGGATGAAACAGGCCAACAGCCAGCTTCTGGATACCCTTGAAATGCAGATCTGTGCGAATCTTGGCATGGATGACAAGCAATCGTCGTTGATCGTGGAAATACCCGCACATGCGGATCTGAGTGATCTGGGAGACCCTTTTGATTACTTCACCACTTTGTACAATGTGAGTTTTGAAGAGGGAAAGCCTGAATTTCCTTTTCTGGCGGGGTTGCTGCCAGACCGCTATGTGAAGGTCATCTTCAACGATGTGGAGCCACTTGTGCGTACGGTTGCGATGCCGAAGGTGAAGGACTTTGATGGCGGCATTCTTGACTTTGAAAGGGCGATCGAGGCGGATTTCCAGAAAGCGCTGAGTGAAAGTCGAGGGTATAAAAAAGAGGCGTATGCCGCTAACTACAACCCTGCGGCATTTGAACGAGCGGCCGAGACAGACTTTCAGAGAGCGATGAGTGAAAATGTGGAGCGTGAAAAGGCGCTGAAAACCGCTCCTTTCAATCTGGAAGATGAGCTTCTGAAGGAGTTTGAGCGCTACGATCATCAGCCTCCGGACGCCCGTATGTCGGCGACGGACATGATGGAGTTCGAGCTCACTGGAGAAGTTGTGCGATGAAATTGGCCCCGAAAGGGGCCTTTTTCTGTTTGCGTTTAATACGTTTTGCGCGACTGGCCAGCCAGATGCAGGAAGTATAAACCGAGAGCCAGCATGGGCAGGCTGAGCAATTGGCCTTGGGTGATCTGCATGATGCCGAGGTTATGTACGATCTCCGGCGTGCGGAAGCTTTCCACCAAGATGCGTGAGAGAGCATAGCCGGTGAGGAAGATGCCCGACGGCAGGAAGCGAGGGATATCCTTACGGGTGACGCAGAAGAGAATAATGAAGAGTAGCAGGCCTTCCAGTGCGGCTTCGTACAATTGGCTTGGGTGGCGGGGATAGAGGTCGACGTGGGGGAAGACCATGCTCCATGGGAGGTTAGGCGAGGTAATGCGGCCGACAAGTTCGCCGTTGATGAAATTGGCGATGCGGCCTAGGAGAAGTCCGATAGGGACGGCAGGGGCGATACGGTCGGCCAGCGCGACGACATTGACCTGATGTTTCCATGCAAACCATGCGATGGCGAAGACGACACCCAAGAAGCCCCCGTGGAAGCTCATACCGCCTTGCCAAACTTTGAAGATATCCAGTGGGTATTCGAGATAGTGGCTGAAGTTATAAAACAGGACATAGCCCAAGCGTCCGCCCAGAATCACGCCGAGAATGACGTAGGTGAAGAGCGATTCCAGTTTATCTGCCGTGACACCGCCGCCCGGGTGGCGATTGGCGAGATACTTGCTGTAAGACAGGCCCAACAGGAAGGCGGCGACATAGGCCAGACCATACCAGTGAACCGCGACGGGTCCGATCTGCAAAGCTACCGGATTAAATTGCGGGAAAATCAGCATGAGAGAAGTCTACGGCCATCGGGCAGGATGTGCAACCCGAGCCAAGCGCCTGAATGCCCCCTTTTTGCGCGTGTTAGCGCTTCGATTCAACTTAATGTTGGTTTGGGGAAAGAAATTGCGGGTTAGGGGCATTTTCGGCGTTGACAGGGGGGCGTGAGTTGATTACATATCCCCTCGCTGTGAGTGGACCAATAGCTCAGTTGGTTAGAGCACTGTGTTGATAACGCAGGGGTCGTAAGTTCGAGTCTTACTTGGTCCACCATTTATTTCTTTCTTCAATTCAGGCACGGACTAAAACCTCCCCCAGAGGCGCTTCGCCATGTCTTGTGTACCACGTGTACACGGCGCCATGTCGAATCACCTCTGGATGAAGGTTTATAGCCTCGTGCGCAGGGGCGACGATGCTGCGCATCGGACTTTTCATTTTCGGGTGGGTGTTTTAGGTTCTTGGTTATGAGTTCTTTGGTATCGCGTTGCGGGTGGGTTGGGGTTGGGAAGCCTCATTATGAGCATTATCATGATACGGAGTGGGGTGTGCCGCAGCATGATGACCGGCATTTGTTTGAGATGTTGGTACTGGAAGGGGCGCAGGCGGGGTTGAGTTGGGAGACCATTCTGAAGCGGCGGGCGGGATATAAGGCGGTTTTTCATAACTTTGATGTGGCGCGGGTGGCGGCGATGAGTGATGCCGAGTTGGAGGCGGTGTTGTTGGATGAGCGGATCATTCGGAACCGGTTGAAGGTGTTTGCGGCGCGGCGGAATGCCATCGTGTTCCGGGCGATTCAGGCGGATTTTGGGAGTTTTGATAAATATGTGTGGGGATTTGTGGGTGGGAAGCCGATCGTGAATCGTCCGGCCAGTTTGAAGGATGTGCCGGTGACGACGAAGGAATCGGATGCGCTTTCCAAAGATTTGAAGAAGCGGGGGATGACGTTTGTGGGCTCGACCATCATGTACGCCTATATGCAGGCGGTGGGCATGGTGGATGACCATGTGGCGACGTGTTTTAAGGGAAAGTAGAGGTGGGTTTATGAATCTGTGGTTCCGGTTGATCTACTTTGTGATGGTGGTGCGGTTTCGTTCCCGAGTGAGTGTTATGGAGGGATGTGAGACGCCTTTCCGATGCTGGCCGCTGGATTTGGATACCTTGGGGCATATGAATAACAGCCGTTATCTGGCCGTGATGGACTT
>QFOU01000076.1 GCA_003241595.1 Pseudomonas fluorescens | reverse complement strand
TGCCGACACCGACCTTGCCGCCGGCGCGGGCGATGTCCTGGTGCAGGCCCGGGAAGACGTCGCCGGCGGGAGCCGGGTTGGGGCCCGACAGCGTCGGTAGCGGCGATTGGCTCACCAGGGCAAGCACGGTCTGCGGCCTGACCGGGGCGCCGGACGCTGCCGTCGATTCCAGCTTCAGGCTGAAGCTCGCCCTGCGACCTTCCCGGCGCGTATAGTTTGCAAGGTTGTAGACCAGCCCGTCATCGCCGATCAGCAGGATGTCGAGGTTCTTGCCCGGGTCGGTCTCGACCGAGCCGGAGAGCGTGTCGCCGCTCTTCATGGTGAAAGCGCCGATCTGCATCACCGGGCTACGGTCGATACCACGGCCGAGTTGGCGCAGGAAATCAACCATCGGGCATTGTGCCGACGTGACGGTGCGCAGGCTGATCTGCGCTTCGTAGCCCTGAGCCTTCTTGAAGGCGGCGTCGAAGCTGACGAAGGGCTCGGCCGTGCTGCCGAAGCCTTCGATCCACATGTGGTTGGAGGACATCGGGTCTCCGGTGGCGACGCCGGTTTTACCCTCGTTGCGCAGAGAAGCGAGGCGGTAGCTGACCTGGTTACCGGTATCCACCGTGATGTTGACACTGGCGGCACCTGCGCCATCAATGCCCGGGGACAGGGCTTCGAGGACGTTGTTCACGCCGGCTTCGGTTTGCTGGGCGCCGATGAGGCTTTGCAGGCGTACGATGTCGGCATTGGTGCTTGTGGCGAGGGAGTCGGTGGCGACACCTACGGCTTTGTTATTGGCAGTGGTGCCCACGCTATCGGTGCTGACGCGGCCGATGTTAAGGACGACGTCGGACGTGTTGCTGACGAGCGTGGAGTAGCGGTACACGCCGGTATTCGGTGTTTGCAAGGCGGCGGTGCCTGCTGCGGTTACGCCATCGCCGGTGGCAATAACGTATTGAGTGCCGCTGGTGAGGTAGCCGACGTTTTGACCCATGTTAATGGTTACGGATGTACCTGCGGAGAGGGCGCCGGTGGTGAGGGCGAGTTTACCTGCGCCCACAGTGGTATCGGAACTGTTAATGCCGATACCGAGGGTACCGCCGGTACCGATATAGCTTTGGGCGCCAACCGTGTGGCCTGCGTTAATATTAAGTGTACCGTTGTTAGTGAGCAGGCCGCCGGTGTTGAAGTTGCTGTTCACGTTCACAACCTTGCCGTTAGCCACGTTGACGGTTTGAGCGCCGACCAGGTTGTGGTTGAGGTTGGTATTGGTTTGGATGCTGACGTGCTCCATGCCCTCGATCTGGCCGCGTGTGGTGAAGGTTTCGGTACCGTTGATGACGAGGTTGTCGTTATCGTTGGTGGTGCCATCGGTAATTGTACCGCTGATAACGGCATTGGTGAGCGTGATGTTGGTTTGTCCGCCGGTACCACCTGCGCTGCTGGTAACGTTGCCGTTAATGCGCGCGTTGCTGACGGTGAGGACGTCGGAACCGGTGCCGAGTTCGATATTGCCGTTATAGACGCTGTTGTTTTGCAGCATGATGCGGTCGGCGCCTGCGCCACCGGTATAGTTGCCGCTGATGACAGAGGTGGTTGCGGTTACGGTGTTTGCACCGCCAAGAGCTGTGATGTTGCCGGTGTGGGTAGCGTTATTGAAGTTCAGGTTATCAATACTTGAGCCGCCATTATACGCGCCGGTGGAGGTGCCGGTGCTATTGAAAGTATTGGTGCCGTTCCCCAGAGAAATAGAGCCGCTGATAGTACCCGAGTTTGTAACCGTGTTGTTGGCGCTCATGTTGTTGAGGTTGATCGCGCCGGTGCCTGCGGCGTCGGAGATGGTTCCGGCGTTAGTGATGGTAACGGCTGCGTTGTTGGCGTCATCGGACACGATGGTAGCGCTGCCACCGTAGTTGTTAGTGATGCGGCCCCCGGTTTGAATTGTGATGGTATTGCTTGTGGCGTTGGTGCTGCTGACGGCAATAGCTGTGAACGAGACCGGAGGAACGATGGAGCCGGTTGAGGTTACGACGATCGGCCCCACGGTGGAACTGGTATAGACCGTTGTGTTCAGCGGGGTGGAGATCGTATCGGCATACGGAGCGGATGCGGCTGTTGCGGCAACAAAGGCGCTGGAGGCTCCGAGAAGTTTGAGCATGCGGGATGACATGAGTGGCAATCCTTGTTCGATTTGCTAGATTGGACCTAGCCTAGAAGGGAAGAAGTATGGTTGGCCAGTGGTTTGACTTGGAGCGTAGCGGTTTGAAGAATGTAATGTGGCGAGGGGGTCACTTGCTTGCTCTTGGTCTTATGGTGTTTGCGGTTGGATTGGCAGGATGTGTTGGAAAACCGCCAGCTCTTGAAACGTGGTTGCATACGGATGGTGTGACATCTGACCCGTTGCAAAGTCGGGTGGTGGCTGCACATGGAGTGCAGTTGATGGCGGTGCGAATCGGGACGGGGCCGGTTACGCGCATCTATATAGAGGGAGATGGTCTGGCTTATATTACCAAAAATACCCCGAGTGGGGACCCGACTCCGCGGAATCCCGTAGGATTGAAGTTGGCAATGGCTGGTGGCGATGGTGGATTGTATCTGGCGCGGCCGTGCCAATGGGTGAGGGGGGATTACTGCACAAATAAGGCACCGTGGACGAGTGGGCGGTTTACGGCGGGCGTGGTCGATGTGTATCGCGAGATTGTGGCACGTGAGAGCCAGGGGCGGCCAGTAGAGCTGATCGGCTACAGTGGTGGAGCGTGGATTGCGTTACAGGTGGCAGCGCGGTTGGAGAACGTTACCCGTGTTGTGACGGTTGCCGGCAACTTGATGCCGGAGTGGGTGAATGCGCAGCACAAGGTTTCCGGCATGGACGTGGCGGAGTATCCCGAGGGGCGATTAAGAAACTTACCCGTAGTGGCTTATGTGGGGCGGCAGGACAAAGTTGTTGGCTATGGGGTTGTAGCGGCATATGCGATGGCGACGGATGCACAGAATGTAAGAATTATTGAGGTTGAGGCTTCGCATAGCCAAGGATGGGATATGTTGAAGATTGGAGATTAAGTTGGGAATGCAAAAAGCGGCCTTTGTTAGGAAGGCCGCTTTTCAGGTGTTAGAGGCTAGTGGTTGCTGGTGGTTTTGGCGCCCACGCCGGTAAGGGCGATGTGGCGGGCAGAGGCGCTATCCTGCATATCCACCACGATCAGGTTGCCGTGGGTGGCGGCGCCGCTGATTGTATCGAGGCGGTTGGTATCGGTGAGGAAGCCGAGGATCTCGGCATCTGACAGCTTGGGCGCGGCCTTTTTGATAGTGGTCATGCTCTCTTCGATACCTTCGGCGATGGCTTTGCGCATGTTGGCGATACCTTCCCCTTGCAGGCGTTTGCTTTCGGCTTCGGCCTCGGCTTCCTTCACCAGTTTGATGCGGGAGGCCTCGCCTTCGTTACGGGCGGCATCCAGCAGGCGTTGGCTGGCGATGACGCGGTTGAAGCTTTCCTGGACTTCCGCACTCGGTTGCGGTTGGTCGACCAGTACGGCCTCGATGATATAGCCATAGGCGCTGAAGCGGGAGGCGAGTTCTTCAAGGACAACGTGTTGCAGTTGGTCGCGGTTTTGGAAGAGTTCTTCCAGCGTCATTTTCGCGGCTGACTGGCGCACGTTGTTGAGGATGAAGCTGGAGATCTGTTCCTTTGGTTCGGCGAGTTCGTAGAACGCCTTGACGGTGCCGGTGGGATTGTTATCGGCGCGGTATTGCACGGCGACAGGGAGGCCGAGGAAGACGTTATCGGACGTTTTGACGGCGACGTTGGTTTTGATCTCGAGCAGTTGCAGGTTGATCTTACCCACTACCGCGTGGATGGGCCATGGGAGAATGATGTTGAGGCCCGGAGTGAGGGCGTGATTCCACGGTTTGCCGAAGGTTTCGACAATAAATGCGGTTTTGCCGGGGACGATGCGGATCATGGTTTTGACCACGAAAGCAATGATGGCGAGGGGGATGAGTAGGGCGACGAATCCGTCCATATCTGATTCCTATATTTTATGGGCTTTTGTTGGGAACAGTGTAGTCGGCTCGTGTGGCTGCGCCAACCAAAAATAGCGGGCTTGGGTTCTTTCAAATTTGCGAATTGTAAAGGCCGCTCCGGTAGCGGGGCGGCCTTTACGTTGTGTGTTTTACCCAGTGCATGCCCTGTTGTTGCGGGGCTTTGCCATCGAGCGCGGCGCGGAGAGCTTGGAGCTCGGGCGGAACCGGTTTTTCGGCAGGCTTGGGTGGGGGTGGTGTGAAGCGAGTTGTGACGTCCATAGCCATCCTCCGTAGAAATGGATGTCGGTGGTTCGGGAGCAGTAACTGGATAAAGTGTAAGAAGGGTTTAAAGCGGTGGCAATGGATGTGATCGGAAAGGCAGCAGAGTGGGTGAGGGGGGTGTGATGAAATTGTATTTATATGTATACGCATTGATGGGAATTTGTTAGAAGGAGGTAACTTTCTTTGCTTTTGAGGGAGCTTACCGATGAACCTTTTACGTATGAGAACTTATGTTGATGAACATGGTGAAAGTGAAGAAATTTACTTTCAGGCTCCGCCATTTATCGATCCTCATAAGCGCGAAGCCGTTTTGCTGCATTTACAGCGGATGAGCGATGGTCAGTACCTGATCTTCAATGAACCGCCAGACGCTGACCATGGCCTGATACAAGGCTCCCAACATGTGGTGGCTATTGTTGATGCGTTTGATCTGCTGACATGGTCGAGCCCCCGCGATGTTGATTTTGCCAAGTGGGAGCATAGATACCCATGGGTGAAAGAGATTCAGCTTTTCTATCCAGGTGTTGTTTGGGAATTTGCTGACTTGCATGTGCTGGCTGCACACAGTGGGACCCGGCTGACCCG
>QFOU01000005.1 GCA_003241595.1 Pseudomonas fluorescens | reverse complement strand
CCGGCAGGGATTGGCGGATGCGGTTTTGCAAATAGGTGGCCAGTTCGGTTTGTTCGTGCTGAGTGGTATTCATAAGGCTCACGCTAGGCGTTTTGAAATTTTTTGGCAAGGGGTTGAAATGCAGGGGGAGGGTTTGCTATAATAAGGCCACAAAGCGTCGAGTACATGCTGATGCGCGGGGGAAATCATATCTTCCATACCGCTAGACCCCCGGGGGCTGACCTTGGGTTCCGTGAACGGATTTGGTCGGCATAGAGCATCTGTTCACGTTTTCTTTGGAAATTCTCCATCCCTCATTGTTGTTGGCCTGAACCGTAGGAGGTTTTTATGGGCAAGCGTATCTCTGATTCTAAAACTACCACAACTGACAAGGATTCTCAGGCTCCGGTCTCTTCGGACTATTATGGTGCTCAACGCAAGCAACTGCATGGCTCGAAGCGCAACCTTGATTCCGACTGGGAGCAGGAATCGTTGGCTCGTGCTGCCCGTATTCAGGCGGCCAAGGACAAAGGATCTACGTTTCAGAACTCTTAATGCTATTTGCGAGTACGAAACGCGTACGGATTAGGCAAAAGGCGCCGGGGGATTCCTCCGGCGCCTTTGCTTTTGGGGAAAGTGTGATAAATTGCCCCTAATATTAGTAGTGTAACGGGGGATAAGGCGATGGCCGGTAGTGTTAACAAAGTGATTCTGATTGGCAACCTGGGGAAAGACCCCGAGGTACGTGCCTCGCAAGGTGGTGGCAAGATCGCCAACATCACTGTAGCAACCAGTGAAAGCTGGAACAACAAGCAGACCGGTCAACGTGAAGAGCGTACCGAATGGCACCGTTTGGTGATGTTCAACACCACTGCCGACATTGCGGAAAAATACCTGCGTAAGGGCAGCAAGATCTTTGCTGAAGGCAAGCTGCAGACCCGTAAGTGGACCGATAAGGACAACCAAGAGCGCTACACCACCGAGATTGTGGTGGATAACTTCACCATGCTGGACGGCAAGCGTGATGGCGACAACAGCGGCGGCGGTTACGACCAGACCCCGCGCGATAACGGTGGTTCTTCCAACTTCAGCAAGCCGATGGCCCAGCCGAAGAAGATCAGCGAAGATGCTCCGTTTGATGACGAGATCCCGTTCTAGTTGAACGTGACGAGAAAAGCCCCGAAGACCGGGGCTTTTTTGTATCTGTATTTAAGAGGTTAAGCGACTGCCGAAAGTTCGGCCAGCGAGCGCTGGTTATGGCGGGTTTGGTTGGGAAGTTCGACTTCCCATGAGTCGTCCTCCATCAAAAAGGCGTGGAAGACCGTCCCTCTCTCATCGATGAGAAGAACCCGACCTTCGCTGTAGTAGTTGAAGTGGGCCGCGTAGCCTTTGAGGGGGCTTAGAGTGGCATGGCCGGATATTACCAGTTTGCCGCCAATATCTTCCAGCATCGCGCGGGAAAACAGGCGGTGTTTTTCGATGATGGCGCGGTTGCCGGCGGTTGCATCGGTAATGAATTGGTTGTGAGTGGACAGGTATTCGTTTGGCATGTGTGCCTCGTGCGAACGGGAGTAAATTGACGAGGTTGGATTTACGTCTGCCAAACTGTTTTTGCAAGGAATATCGCTTGTTGAGTAAGGTTTAGATAGGCATAGTGAGTATGTTGTTTATCGTTCTCTGGGAGGAGAATATGGCTTTTTCTCATTATGCAGGAGGTTGCAGGCATTTGGAGTTGGCTTCGGTGGATGGAGTCACCGTTCTCAACAGGCAGAAGGCTTCAGAGCCTTCGGATCGGAACTATGCGGCCTTACTTGTGTGTTTGATTTTTATTGTTGTCGGAATCCTTGCGCTGGGAAGCTTGGGATACTGGCTTATTTCATTTTTGATCGGTTCATAATCGTATCTAATAAGTGACAGGCGCAACTCTGGTAAACCAGGGTTGCGTCTTGTTTGTCTTGTCAGACATATTTGTCGTGTCTTACATATGTATCTATGAAAAATTCATACATATTTTCGGTGGTTTGTGCTGTAGCAGTTATGTGCTTTGGCGGGGCTGTTTCTTCTGGGGCGCAGGAGCGTTCGGCGAGTGGCTCGATGGATACTCAGGTGACATGGACGGCACTTTCTAATTTAGCCAAGGCTGCCAACGACAAGGCTGATATGGTGGGGACCCGCGTTGACCAGATTGTGGTATGTGGCAAGAAGAATATGATTTATGCCCCGGGAGCGGCGGGCGCGGATGCGCAGGGATGTGTTATTGGTAAAATTGAGCCATCCGTACAAAATAATATTAACAATATTATAGCGTGTGCAAACTCAGGCCAGATGTATTCAAGCTCTTCGAACCAATGTGTGCGGACGACCCCGACTTGTACAATGCAGACAACTGATGTGAATTCTATTGGGAGAAACTGCCCAGCGGGTTATGTGTTTGTTTCTTCTTATACGGGTCAGACTCGTACTTGTAGCGATTGTAATGAAGGGTATTACAGTCGTAATATTTGTGCACGGGTTGTATGTAATTAACCCACTACATTAGCCGCCGCGGAGCCACTCTGCGGCGGTTTGTTTATTGAAAGTGGTGAGCAGCAGCGCCAGTGCATTGCGTTGGGCGGCGTTGAGTTGCTTGGTAAGCGCGTGGGCGGCCAGCTCGTGCGCTAACGGCATGAGGTGTTTGTGGTGGTGGAGATCGGCCAAACGGGTTTTGACTTCGCCGGACTGACGCGAGCCGAGAATTTCACCGGGACCCCGGAGTTCGAGGTCTTTTTCCGCCAAGTAGAAGCCGTCTTCGGAGTCGCGGAGGGCGGCGAGGCGCTCTTGGGCGAACGGTGAGAGGGGTGCGGTGTAGATGAGGATACAGTGGGAGGCCAGCGAGCCACGGCCCACGCGGCCGCGCAACTGGTGGAGTTGGGAGAGGCCGAAGCGTTCGGCGTGCTCGATGACCATTACCGTGGCGTTGGGGACGTCTACGCCGACTTCGATTACCGTGGTGGAAACGAGAATGCTGTATTGGCCGTTTTTGAAGGCCGTCATGATCTCGTCCTTCTCCTTCGGCTTCATCTTGCCGTGAAGGAGAGCGACTTTATCTCCGTAGCCTTTTTTGAGCCATGCGTGGCGGGTGGTGGCGTCGGAAAGGTCGGATTCTTCCGATTCTTCTACCAGCGGGCAGACCCAGTAGGCCTGTTGACCGGATTCGATAATGCTCTCCAACCGGCGGGCGATGACGGGGAGTTTGTCGTCGGCCATTACCAAGGTTGTGATGGGGGTGCGGCCCGGGGGCTTGGAGCTGAGGATGGAGGTATCCATATCGCCAAACGCGGTGAGAGCGAGGGTGCGCGGAATAGGGGTGGCGGTCATGATGAGCATGTCTGGCGGGAGGGATTGGTTGGCCGAGAGGGCGACGCGTTGTTTGACGCCGAAGCGGTGCTGTTCATCGATCACCGCAAGGCCGAGCTTATTGAAGACGACGGAGTCTTCGGTGAGCGCGTGTGTACCGACGACGAGTTGGACGAAGCCTTCTCGGATGTGGTCTTTCATCCGTTTTTTTTGTGCGGCGGTTTGGCTGCCTGTAAGCAGGCCGACCGTGACACCGAGCGGTTGGAGGTATTTGACGGCGTTGGTGTAAAGCTGGTTGGTGAGGATCTCGGTGGGGGCCATGAGCACGCCTTGGTGGCCGTTTTCGATGACCTTAAGAAGTGAGAGGAGGGCGACCATGGTTTTACCGGCGCCGACATCGCCTTGCAGAAGGCGGAGCATGGGGCGGGGGGCGGCGAGGTCGGCTTCGATCTCGGTAATGGCGTTGGCTTGGCACGAGGTTAAGGGGAAGGGCAGGGATTCGAGGAATTTCTGCTTCAAACTATGATTGAGGCCCTGTTTGCCGGTGTGGGCGATACCGCGTTGGCCACGGTTGGCGGCGCGGGCGTGCTGGAGGGCGAGTTGGGTAGCGTAGAGTTCATCCAGCGCCAAGCGTGAGCGGGCAGGGGTGTTGGGTTGAAGGTCGGCCTCGGACTGCGGGTTATGCGCTTGGATGAGGGCTTCGGTGAAGGTGGGCAGGTTATGCTTTTCGCGGAAGGAGGCGGGGAGCCATTCCGGCAGGGGATACTTTTGTGCTGTTTCGAGGGCAATGGCGGTCACGCGGGAAAGCCAGCCTTGGCCCAAGCCTGCGGTGAGCGGATAAAGCGGCCAGATGCGGGCGACGTGGTTCACCTTGTTGGCGGCATTTTCTTCGGTTTTGGGGAGGCTCCAGACATCGGGGTGGATGATCTTGCGGCCTTTGTTGTCGGTTTCGATCTTGCCAGAAAGAATCACGGTTTCGCCGACCGGATAGGCGCGTTCCAGCCAGCCGCCGGGGTTGAAATAGAGGACGCGGAGAGGTTCGGAGCCGTCGGTGACGTCGATGGTCATGGGGCGTTTGATGTGGCGTGGGGGAAGGGGCGTGCGGCGTGTGACGGTGACGATGAGGGTCACGGTTTCGCCCAGTGGGGCATTGGAGATGGTGGGGGTGACCGAGCGGTCGAGAATGCGGGTGGGGAGGTGGAAAAGCAGGTCTATCCAGCGGGGGCCGGTGAGCAATTGCAACTTGGCGTATTGCGCGGGGGTGAGGCCGGGGAGCTTGGGGTAGTCATCCAGCAGCGATGTAGGAACAGGGTTTGCGGCCGGGGTATTCTTGAGTTGTTTGGGGTTTTGTGGTTGAGTGGCCGCCGACATAGGGAGACATTAGCACATGACGCGTGAATTGCTGCTGAAAGAAGTAAAATATCGCGCTAGTTATCGCGGCACTTTGGAACTGGATGTGGTGTGCCGCAGCATTCTGCCGCACCTTGAAGAGCTTAGCGATGAAGAACTGGCGGCGATCGCGGACTTGCTCCAGCAAGGGGAGAACCACTTGATGACGTGGCTTGTTGAAGGTGGTGAAGTACCGGAAGACCGCAAGCTGGTGGTGGGCTTGGTACGTCACTTCTTTAAGAACCGCGAACAGGCGGCTTAAGGTACTTTTGTGAAGAAGGTCTTGTCTGCGCTGAAGGAAGGGGCTCGGAAAGTTCGGGTCTCGGGTTTGCCTGTGGCCGGTTGGGCTTGGGTGGCCTCTCAGTTGGTGGGCAAGCATGATGTAATGGTGGTGGTGGTGCCGGAGAGCGGAGCCATCAATAGCGTTGCAGCGGGATTGCGTGCGTTGGTGAAGGATCGCGATGTAGCGGTATTCCCGGCATGGGATGTGCAGCCGTATGACCGCTTAGGGCCGGGAGCGGATGTGAGTGGTGCGCGGCAGGATACGTTGGCCAAAGTGCGCAGTGGCGAGCCGGTTGTGGTGGTGACGAGTGTGGCGGCGCTGGGGGTTATGGAAGCGCCGGTGGCGAGTGATCTGTGGCGTATTTCTCAGGGTGGTGAAGTGGATGTGGCGGAACTGGCCGCGAAGCTGGTTGACCTTGGCTATAAGCGCGAAGACGTAGTGCAGGAAGCCGGTAGTTTTGCCGTGCGTGGCGGGATTGTGGATGTATGGCCGGCGGCGGGTGAGCCGGTGCGGATGGAGCTGTTTGGGGATGAGGTTGAGCGGTTACGATTGTTTGATCCGGCAAGCCAGAAGAGCCTTGAAGACATTGATGAGATGGTTGTGGGCGTGGCGGGCAATGTGGTGCTGGATGAAGACCGCATGGCGGTTTTCCGCAGTAAATACCGCAGCATGTTTGCTGATGGCATGGAAGATGATGTGTATGTGGCGGTGAGCGAGGGCATTTTGCCGCCGGAAGCGGGGCAATATTTGCCGTTGTTTTATGAAGAGCCGTTGGTAGGTTTGTTGGATGTTGTTGATTCCAAAGCGTTATTGATGGTGCCGGATAACCTGGATTTACAGGCGGAAGGTTGGGATGAGCTGGTGCAGCAGGCTTATGCGGCGCGGCGCGATGGTGGGCAGGGGAAGGGCTCGGTAAAGGCAATTTCGCCTGAATATCTTTATGTTAGTGGAGCTAAGCTACTGGGTGCAGTAGGTGGTTTTGCGCGGGTTGAGGCGAGCATTTTTGATGATGGTGAAGGTGAGAACCTTGGGGTGCGCGGGCATGCCTACCACACCACCAACCGGCACGGTGCGGCAGTGGCAGCAGCCCGAGATGTGGCTGCCAGAGCCGCAGACGGGTGGAGTATCGTGCTCACGGCACGGGTGGCACCGGCCCTCGCTCAGTTTTTACGTGCGCTTGAGGGGGAGGGAGCGGCGGGTGCTCAAATCCTTGATGAATTCGGCATAAAAAAGGGCGGTGTTGTTGCCGCTGTGAGCAACGTTGAGGCCGGTTGGATGGACGGGCCGGGCAAGGTATTCGTGCTGGCCGACAGTGATGTGTTTGGTGCCCGTATGGGGGGTGCGGTGAAGAAGCGTCGGCGCAGTGCGGAAGAGGTTATTGCGCACTTCAGCGAGCTGAAGGAAAACGATTACGTGGTGCACGAGGCCCACGGTATTGGCCGCTTTGGCGGGCTGTTCACCATGGAGAGTGGTGGCATCAAGCAGGACTTCATGAAGTTGTTCTATGCGGGTGACGACCGGTTGTTTGTGCCGGTGGAGAACCTTGATGTTTTGAGCCGCTATAAAGGCAGTGATGCCGGACATGTGACGCTGGACCGTTTGGGCACCGGTGGTTGGGAAATTCGAAAAGCCAAGGTGAAAGCCGACCTGATGGAGATGGCCGGTGAGTTGTTGGCGACGGCAGCGGCGCGGCAGATGGCGACGCGGGAGCCGGTGGAGAAGATGGGTGGGATCTACGATGAGTTCTGTGCGGGATTCCCGTACCCGCTGACCGAGGACCAGCAACGTGTGATGGACGAGGTGGAAGAAGACTTTGCCACCGGTGTGCCGATGGACCGTTTGGTGGTGGGTGATGTGGGCTTTGGGAAAACCGAAGTGGCGTTGCGCTCGGCCTTTTTGATGGCGTGTGCGGGGCGGCAAGTTGCTGTGGTGGCGCCTACGACGTTGTTGGCGCGCCAGCACTATGAAGTTTTTAAAGAGCGCTTTAACGGCTTCCCCGCCAGTGTAGGGCGTTTGAGCCGGTTGGTGAGTAGTGTTGAGGCCAAGCAGGTGAAGCAGGGCCTGAAGGACGGCACCATTGATGTGGTGGTTGGTACGCACGCGTTGCTGGGCAAGGATTTGGATTTTGCGCGTTTAGGGCTGGTCATCATTGACGAAGAGCAGCGTTTTGGCGTGGCGCATAAGGAGAAGCTCAAGACGTTGCGTGCCGAAGTGGATGTGCTGACGCTGACTGCGACGCCGATTCCGCGGACGCTGCAAATGGCGGTAGGTGGTGTGCGTCAGTTGAGCCTTATCACGACGCCGCCGGTTGACCGTCAGGCTGTACAGACCATGGTGCTGCGTTGGGATAACCATACCTTGAAGGGTGCCATTACACGCGAGCTGGTGCGGGGTGGGCAGGTGTATGTGGTAGCCCCGCACGTGGAAGACCTGCCGCGATTGGAGGATAGTATTCGGGAGTTGGTGCCGGAAGCGCGGATGGGTGTGGCGCATGGCCAGATGGCTGATGGTGCGTTGGAACCGGTGATGGAGGCCTTCTATGAGGGCAAGATCGATATTCTGCTGGCAACGACCATTATTGAGAGCGGGTTGGATGTGAGCCGCGCGAATACGATGATCGTGTATCGGGCAGATCGCTTTGGATTGGCGCAGCTTTATCAATTGCGCGGGCGTGTGGGGCGGAGTACGGCCAAGGCGTTTGCGTACTTCCTGCTGCCGGACGGCCCGATGACGGGTGATAGTGCCAAGCGTTTGCAGATTTTGCAGCGGTTGGATGGTTTAGGCGCGGGCTTCTCTCTGGCCAGTTATGACATGGACCTGCGCGGGTTTGGGAACCTGTTGGGCAAGCAGCAGAGCGGGAATATCCGCGACATTGGGTTTGAGCTTTATGCCAAGATGCTGAAGGAAGCGGTTGAGGAGAAGGGTAAGCGTATCCGTGCCGCGCAGAAGGCGCCTGTGACCGGCCAAGTTTCAGGCATGCGGGGTGATGGCGTGATCGCGGCGGAATTGCGGGCTTCGGCTGTGACGTTGAAGCTGGGTATCAGCTACCTGATTCCGGATGAATATGTGAGCGATGTGGGCACGCGGTTGCAGTTGTACCGCCGTTTGGCCAACTTGCAGGAAGCCGAAATGGTCGATGAGTTCCGTACCGAGTTGAAGGATCGGTTTGGACCGTTGCCGAAGGAAGTGGAAGCGTTGCTAGCGGTGGTTGACCTGAAGAACCGTGCCGCTGACCTGAATGTGGCCAAGGTGGATGTTGGTGAGAAGGGTGTGGTTGTCGGCTTTGAGAATGGTCGGTTCAAGAACCCTGAAGGGCTTGTAGGGCTTGTGCAAAAGCTGGCAGGTGTGGTGACCATTCGTCCGGCAGGGAAGGGACAGGACCTGGTGTGGCACCGGATGATCGGTAAGGATGTGCTGCGTGGAGTTGGGGTTATTTTGAGTGAACTGGAAAGTGTCGCTTAGTGGATCGGACGCAGACGGACGGATTTTTTCAGAAGGCCACGTTACTGTACAAGATGGGGGTCGCATTGCTCCAGCTGCGTGACCAAGGGATGCCGACGCCATTGATCGTGGGGCAAATTGTGGCGGTGGAGAAGTTGATTGAAAAGTTTAAGGCGGAGCTTGATGCGGCCCAGTTTTATCCGGACGATCATGAAAATGCGATTCTGGTGACGATTCGGGATGTGGAAGAGCTTTGCTATGACCTGCGGGAAGAGTTGCTCGGTTAATTTACAAAGGTGTGCACTTTTTTGTTGATGTAGGCGGGTGGGTTTGGTTGAATGGGTGCAAGGCGCAAATGCTGACGATTTTAATCCTCCCTTTTGACATTCATGGAGAGACTGCCATGCCTGATGACGGAAGTGACCTAAGTGCACTGGAGCGGAAAATCCCCCACGTGAACTTTGTAATGAGTTTATTTACCGATAAGGATCGCAAGCACCAATGGGCGCTTGAGCGTGTGATTCGGTTTCATCGTGTGAAAGCGATCTTGCTGCGTTGCTGGGAAAATATGAAGACGTTTGCCCGCCAGATGGCGGGGAATCGGGAATTCAGCAAGATGTTCGATGAACTTCGGAGTTCGGTCGAGCGCATCCAGACGGTGGAAAACGATATCTTTTCGGCGCTTCAGCCTCGGGCCGGGATGAGGGCAATGATTTCGTGATTTTACTTTTGATTTAGGGCGCTGGTTGATGACCGGCGCTCGTTTTTTTGGTACAAGCTAGTTTTATTATGGCTGAAAAACGTAGCGACAATGTGATTTGTGAGAACCGGAGAGCCCGGTTCAATTACGAGCTTCTCGATTTTTACGAGGGCGGTTTGGTGCTGACCGGCCCTGAAGTGAAGAGTTTGCGTGCCGGTGGCGGGCATATCAATGAGGCTTATGCCTCGTTCAGCCGTGGTGAATTATGGTTGCTGGGGAGCCATGTGGCGCCGTATGGCAATGCGGGTTATGCCGTGCAGGAAGACCGGCGTTCGCGCAAGATTTTGCTGAAGACCGGTGAATTGAAGCGCATCAAGGAATCTCTGGAGCGGGATGGTTTGACGTTGGTGCCGCTGCGGTTGTTCTGGCAGAATAGCCGCGCCAAGGTAGCATTGGCGTTGGCCAAGGGTAAGAAAACCGTGGACAAGCGTGAGACCATTAAGAACCGCGATATTGAGCGCGAGACCCGGCGGATCTTCAAAGGGCGTAAATAGGTTATGGCCGAGACCGCTGTTATCGTGCGGACACGGGCGGCTTTAAGTGAGCGTCTGAGCAATTGGCCCGGCAATAATGGTGACATGACGTGGGGAGTTGTGGTGTGCGGCGGGGTTCCGACTGCGGCCGAGCTGCAATCCATGCGACAAGCTGCGACGTTATGCGACCGGATTATGTGTGTGCGATTGTTCGATCGGGATCGACCTGTGGCACCCGGATTTGATGAACTGTTGCGGAGTGCCGGCGTGGATATTGTGTGGGTTCCGAGTGAAGTGGATGGCCCGGTGAAGGTTGATGTTGGTGTGGAAGAACTGGGAGAGGCGGGGACGCTGCTGGTGCAGGCCATTACCAGTGTGCTGCCGGTATTGGTTGTGGTTCCGCGTGGGGCGTTGAGTGTGGTACGGGCGTGCCGGAATATTCAGGCCGGGTTGGGAGACTTATTCAGCCTGCGTGTTGCGGGTGAGTAGTTAGATTAAAAATAAACTATATTATTTTGTTTTAATTCATATTTATCATTTTTTTATTGACTTTATCAGGTGGGAGTCTCTATCTGGTATAAGTTAGTAATTATTAAAGAGGATCGTCTCCCCATGGCCCGCGTTACCGTTGAAGATTGTGTAGAAATTATTCCGAACCGCTACGAGCTGGTTCTGGTTGCCGCCCAGCGCGCCCGCGACATTGCTGCCGGTGCCGCCATTACCGTTGACCGCGACAATGACAAGAACCCTGTTGTTGCCCTGCGTGAAGTTGCCGGTGAGACGATTGATCTGGACGTTGTGCGTGAG
Organism: Pseudomonas fluorescens; assembly: GCA_003241595.1. Lineage (GTDB taxonomy): Bacteria > Pseudomonadota > Alphaproteobacteria > UBA2136 > UBA6156 > UBA6156. Next base: position 32,987 of record QFOU01000005.1, on the reverse strand, counting down.
CACATTGTAAGCGGTGTGAACCGTATGGCTGACCTGAACGTGGAAGACGAACTGCTGTTGAGCCTTGCTGGTAGTGGTCTTGACGGTGGTAACGCCAGCGCGGCCATGATTGATGAAGTTGTATTTGACGGTGCTGCGACCCTGAGTGCGGCTGAAGAAGAAGTTGGCGACGACTTCATGGGCGAAGGCGCTGATGATATCGACTTTAACGCCGGTGGCGACCTGATGGGTGGTGACGAAATGCCTGAGTAGGCATATTGACTTGAACAGGGGCCAGAATGGCCCCTGTTTTTGGTTTTGGGTAATAGAAAAGGCGCCCGGAGGCGCCTTTCCATTTCGCATTGAATGCCGTTAAAGCCGGAAAGAGGCGAGGCGGGTATCGTTGTTTTTGGCCGCCCAGTAAAGAGCGGTTGCGATGTTGACCTCGTTGACGACATCTCTGTGGATATAAGTGAGTCCGAGAGCTTTTTTTTCTTCCTCCAGATTGGGCTTATAGCCCATGCCGACGAATAGGCTGGAGAGCGGATGGATGCCATAGGGGTGGCAGAGGGTGGTGAAGGCGTAGTGTTTCTGCAGTACTTTTCCACGCAGTTCCGAATCGGGTAGGCTGCGGTGGAAAAACTGGCGTTCGACATGGTTCAGTAATCCGGAATGGATAATTTGAAGATAGCCGAGGCTTTGCAGCCAGTCTCCGTTGACGAAGTCGTCGAGAACGGGGATATGCTTCTCCATTGCTTCCCATGCGAGTTTCCAGCACAGAAGGTAGAAGATGCCGAAGGCTTGGCCGAGCTCTTCGTAATTGGAGACTTGAGGCAGTTTCATGAGCATGTCGCGTTCTTCCTGTTCGTTTGTTCTGTCGAGCAGGTTATTCATCGTATTGATGGCGACGCCTTTGAACAGAGCGAGCGTTGTGCCCTTTTGGGACAAGGTGGCTGCTGCTGCGAACGTTTCATGGTATTCGGCATCCGGGTGGGTTGCTGCGGGTTCGAAGATGAAGGCGATAGGGCCGTCTTCGCTGTTCGGCTTGCCGTAGAGAGTGACAAGACCGTTGTCGCGCAGGGATTCGAGGGAGTGGGTGAGGGTAATAGCGTTCAAGGTATATCTCCTTTTCTTGAAACGCGAGAGGGATAGGTTCTTTTGAAAAATAGGTGTTTAAAGGCATTTTACAAGGTGCTCAGATGAAAAAGGCACTCCGTATGGAGTGCCTTTTTAGTGCTTTGCGATAGGGGCGGGATCAGGTTTCGGGGTGATCCCAGCCGCAGATGAGGGAGTAGTTGACCTCGGTTTGCAGGATGGCGCTGTGGGCTTCATCGTGGCGTCGGGACGCGGCGAGGAGATAAGGCAGGCCCAAATGGGGGACGACCTTCTCGGGATGCGAAATGTTCAGCCCGAGGTGGAAAGTTCCGTCGGGCTCGGCCTCGATTTTCAGTGTAAAGCCGTTATCTTTTGCCCCGTTATACTCCACACTATGCAGAATAAAGCCCATGCCATCGTCGTCGAAATTGACGCTGAGGTGGCGAGGGCGATTGCTGAATGTGTAGCGAGTGTACTTGTAGATATGCTCCTTTTCAGGTTCTAAGCCTGTGTTGATCTGGATGCGTTGCAGGAAGTCGGTGAACATGTCACGTGGTTCTTGCTGTTTCCAGACCCACTGTTGGAAGATATCCGGATGGTAGGCGTTGCCGGTGTTGGGATACGTTAACAACTGGAGCCATGGGTGCCAGCCCGCCGCCCATTTCCATGTGCAGAGGAACCATAAGTAATCGGTCTGGAATCGTCCTTCGACAAGATCGACGGCGGATTCCATAAGTGCCCTGTAGCGCTCGGTGAGTTGTATCGAGGTGAGGTGGCCTTCCGTGTATTGTGTCCAGCTTTCCGTGATGCCTTCCATCAGCAGCGCATAGTCCTTGATGGTGCGATTCTTCTCCAGTGCTTTGACGGCGCTGTTGAAAATGCTGATATCCTGCGGGGTGATAAGGGGAGATTGTGACGCTTGGGCGACAATCTCGGTGAAGGTGAGAGGGATGAATTGCATGGCCGGTCCTCCGTGGGGTTCGGCGTGAAAACTTGGGGTGATTGGGACAAGTATAGGGTGGAGAAGGGGGATTACAAGGCGCGAAAAAGGCGCCTCGCGGCGCCTAGTTCGCTTATGATTTCGTAGATGATGCGGAGAATCAAGAGTGGGCGCAGGGTTCCGTCGCCAGAAGATGGGCCGATTCAGAAATGGTTTCCATGGCGCTACAGAACTGCTTTATCGAGAGATCGCCGTACCGTAGGCGCAGCGTTTCGGCTGCGAGATGTTTTTCCAGGTTGTTGGCGACGTGCGGATATTCCGAAGGATCGCCGATATAGCTGTCATTCAGGACACGGCTCATCACTGTATCGAGCGCGCTCTCGAATGTGTGGCGCTGCTCGGACGTGATCTGCGCGGAGGTTTTGATCGACTTGGTATTAACGGTAAGAGAATGAATTGTCATGGCGGTATCCTTTCGAGGTTCGCCGGTTTCAAACTGTAGATCTAGGAATGGTTCGATATATGTATACTTTGCTTGGCGGGGGGCGTGCAAGGGGGGTCATAAAAAAAGACCCCCGGAGGGGCCTTTGTAGGACATCGGCTTAGTTGGTGCCGATGGACTTTTGTACCGCGCGGGTGCGGGAGTAGGTAGGAGCCTGCTCTTCGAAGGATTCACCTTCTGCGGCGGCCGGAATGGCGATCTTGCGGGTGGTCATCCAAGCGTTGATGGCGATGGTGGCCAGTTGACGCATGGTCTTTTCGGCGGCATCGCCCTTTTTACGCTTGAGAGCGCCCAAGAGCGTGATGAAGTGGGTGTTCAGTTCCTTCTTTTGGCCCACGGTGGTGGCCCAGAGTTCGGACATGTTGGTGCGGCGCTTGACCATGCTGATGGCCTCGGTCACGGTGGGGCTGAAGGCGGTCTTTTCGACCAGTTCGAGCGCGGTTTCGAGGTTTTGCAGGTATTGCTGGCTGCTGATGTTTTCGTCTTGGGTAAAGGCGAAGGCCGTTTCGAGGTCCATCAGGGCTTCGATGCTGGCTTTTTCGGCGGCCAGTTTAGCAGCCAAGCCAAGGAAGAGGCTGTAGGATTGCAGTTGGTCGACCTTGGTGCTGGTGGGCACGTGGGTTACGAACGCACCGCGGTGGGGTACCATTTCGACCAGACCATCGGCGGCGAGGGCGCACAGCGCTTCGCGGACGGGGGTACGGGATACGTTAAATTCCTTGCTGATCTTCAGCTCGGACAGGTGGAAGCCACCGTCGAGTTCGCCGTTCAGAATCTTGTCGCGCAGAGATTCGCGAACCATCGTATCCAGATTGCTGTGTTGTGCCATTTGCTTGCCCATCTCGTTCGTCTTTCCCTGATTTTTATTTTTGTTATATGCGGGGATGGCGGCACGTGAATACGATTTGCCATACCCTTGATTGCTCGCACCCTGCCATGGGTTTTCAGGAGGGTCAAGGGGTAAGTATACATATTAGGCAGCGTGTGCCCAAGAAAGTTTCAGTCCTGTTTTTTCTACAACTTTAGGGGGCGGGGAGGGCGTGTATTTGTGGTGTTTGGGTGGCATGGGGCACCGCATTGTGGCAGAGGGGGCTTTAGCCACCCTGCGAGTTAACCTATGCTTGAAATATGAAGATATGGCATTTTACTATTGCGATGTTGGGGCTGGTGGCGGGGGCACAGGCCCAGATGTCGTTGGCTCAGTTATGCCAGCCCCGGTTGGATGAGAAGTATTCGGATGAATTTATCGCCAAATGTTCAGGCACCATTGACCCTGCGAAATGGCCTGACCCTGTGGGGCCGACCAATGCCCCTGAGGGGGCTGTCACGGCGCCGGTGGCCGCGCCAGCTCAGCCTGCTGGACCGGCCATTGGTTCGGGTGAGGGGGCTGATCTGGATGATTTAGAGCAGGGGACTGCGGGAGGAATTCAGACCCAATATAACAACCGTGAGATGGTAAAAGTGGGCCAGTTTGATGCCCTGCAAGGGCGGCCAGTGAATATGCAGTATGCGAACAATCTTGAATATTTACAGGGCTATACGCAAGGGCAAAAGATCCGCGCAGAGCAGAATGGCGGTGCCGGTGGCGTGCCAGCCGTGCCGCGTGAGGGAATTCAGTTGCGTTAGGGCAGATTGTGTCAGGTAAGGGCTGGAAATTACTGGTGCCGCACCCCATAATCTATCAACAAGGATGACGGAGGCCGACATGGCGTATTCTGTGAAAACAATGATTCTGGCGGGAGCACTCGCTTTCTCTGGCGTGGCTCAGACACATGCAGGTGCGATTGATGTGGGGGCGCAGAACCCTAACTCTGGCTTCAATATGGCTGGTTACATGATGCAGCAGCAGATGATGCAGCAAATGATGGGGCAGGGGGCGCTTGGAAACCTTGCCATGATGAACGGCTTTAACGCGATGAATATGGCCAATATGAATATTGGTGATATGATCAAGAATGCCGTTATCAACGCTGCGATGACTCAATTGACCAGCAAATTGGGCGAGCTTGGCCCGATGGGAAATATTCTGGCCGGTGGTATCTCGGGTGGTATGATGAGCGGCCTTGCGGGTGGTAACGCCAACCTGATGAGCGGTTTTAGTGGAACCGGTTTGACCAGCAGCCTGCTGGGTAACAGCTTGAATAACAGCTTTGGTGGTTTGGCCAACGGTATTGTGAATGGTGTGATGACTGCGGCCGTAAGCCAAGGTATGGAAGCCGTGATGGGTGGTATTCAGGGTAGTGGTAGTGGCAGTTCGAGTGGTTCGTATGAAGTTGTCACGAATGGGACAGGTACAACCACCACTACGACCAACCTGCCGACCTTGAGCACGACAGCGACCGTGGATAAAGGCAGTGTGAACTATGTTTCGGGTAACTACGACGGAATGAACTGTACTCAGCCGGACAGTCGCTTCCTGACCGAATCGGGTTATGACAGCAACTACTGGGCCGGTTACAAGGCTGCGCTTGCGAGTTGTTCTTCTGTGACCATTTAATTTAACCAATATTCAAAAGGGGCCGGTTGGCCCCTTTGTTATTGTTGCAGTGTAGGGCGTAATTGCCAGGCTTTGGGAACGTACCAGTCGGTAAAATTATAGCTGATACCGGCGGGGGCGGGGGCGATGCCGACAACGCGTTTGTGGACGGCTTCCAATGCATAGGGGGCGTAGAGCCAGAGGTAGGGTTGTTCATCGGACAGGATCTCTTGCAGTTTATCCAGATGCTTTTTGCGCTCGGCCTGATTGAAGGTGCTGCGCGAGGCGACGATGGCGGCGTCGGCATCCTTGTTCTGGAAGTGTACGAGGTTGAATTCATCTGGCCCCGTTTTGGTGCTGTGCCAGACATCGTAAGGATCGGGTTCGGCGGGAAGTGTCCAGCCCATAAGCACTGCCTGGAAGGCGCGTTGCTTGATGGTGTTGGTGAGGAAGGTGGACCATTCCTGTACGCGGATCTCCATTTTAATACCGACATCGGCGAAGAATTTTTGGAGGATCTGGGCGGTTTTGAGGCGGACTTCGTTCCCTTGGTTGGTGCTGAGGGTGAATTGGAAAACCTCGCCTTTGACATTGGTGAGGAAGCCGGAGGGGCCTACTTTCCAGCCGGCGGCGGCGAGGAGTTCCTTCGCTTTTTGCGGGTTGTAGGGATAGGGCTGGAGGTCGGTATTATAAGCCCATGTGCCGGGTTTGAAGATGCTGGCGAGAGGCTCGCCCTGGCCGAAGAGTGCGGCGTTGATGAGGCCCTGGCGGTCTACCGCATACGACATGGCCTGACGGACGCGTTTATCGGCAAAGAGAGGGTCCTTCAGGTTGAAGCCCATATAGGTATAGGCGCTGCCGAGGTAACGATAGGTATTGTAGTTGTTTTTAAACCAGTCGGCCTCGGTGAGGCGGGTATAGGCGAGAGGTGTGAGGCTGGTGGCATCGAGGTTGCCGGCTTTGAGTTCCAGCCATTGGGTGGATTGGTCGGGCAGGATGCGCATGTATTGCTGCGCGATGTGCGCTTGCTCGTGACTGTGGGGATTGAGTGTGAGGAGCACGTCTTGTCCGCGGCGCCAGCGTGCGAGCTGGTAGGGGCCTGAGCCGAGAGGTTTATCCTTGAGAGAGGTATCGTTAAAGGACTTGGTTTCGGCAATCACTTTAGCCGGCATGATAATGAGACCCGCCCAGCTGGAGAGGCTGGGGGCGAAAGGCTCGGCGTAAGTGACGCGGACAGTAAGGGGGTCGGGCGTTTCGAATTTAGCCACGCGGAGGTAATCGTCGGCGTAGGGGGTTTTGGTATCGGGGTTAATGAGCGCGTGGAAGGTTGCGGAGACATCTTTGCTGGTGAGGGGTGAACCATCGGCAAACTTCAGGTTCGGTTTGAGTTTGAAGGTGATGCTGAGACCATCGGCGCTGGCTTTGAAGCTTTCGGCGAGGTCGGGGACCAAGTTCAAGTCCTTGTCGTACTTCAGCATGGCTTGATAGATATCGCCTGCAATGGCAGACGCGGCGCTATCGGCGGCGAGGTAGGGGACAAGGCTCGGGGGAGAGCCGATAAGGGCGGTGTTCATGACATCGCCCACGGCGGAGGGGCCCGGTTGCGTGGAGTAATCGGTTTGCGGGCGCTCCGGCTTGCAAGCTGCCAGTGTGAGGAGGGCGAGAAGAGGGAGAAACGCACGCATGTGTTAGGACTCGGTTGTTGCTGGGGCTGGTGAGATGCGCACTTTCTCGATACGGTGGCCGCGTTTGCTGGCGACGGTAAGAATGAGATTGCCGATGCGATGGGACTGGCCTTGAGAGGGGAGGTGACCCAGCTCTTCGATCATTAGACCCGCGAGTGTGACAGCGGATTGGGAGGGCAATTCCCATTCGAACTGGCGGTTGGCGCTGCGGACGGGCGTATTACCTAATAGGGTTACGGTGCCGCTGGCGTCGCGCTCGGGCGAGTTTGCCGTGGGATCGTGTTCGTCGGCGATTTCGCCCACGATCTCTTCCAGAATGTCTTCCAGTGTGATGAGGCCTTGGAGGTCGCCGTATTCATCGACCACCAAGGCGAGGTGGCGGTGCTGGCGAAGGAATTCGAGCAACTGGTGGCCGAGGGGAGTGGTTTCGGGCACGAAATACAATGGGCGGAGATGTTCGCGCAGACGCACGTTGGCACGGGAAGTGGTATTGGCCAATGCGGTGAGGTAATCGCGGACATAGAGGATTCCGATGGGGTTTTCGGGTTTGCCTTCGAAGACGATCACACGGCTGTGTTTGAGTTGGCCGAGTACTTTCGGGAGAGAGGCGGCGGGAGTATTAATATCGATGCCGATGATGGCGCTGCGGTGGATCATGACATCGGCGACGGTCATGTCATCTAGGTCGAGAACGGCATCCAGCATGCGGTGCTGGGTGGTGCCGAGGGCGCCAGCTTCCAGACCCAGATTGATGGCGCCACGAAGGTCGGCCTCGGTGAAGGTGGGGCCGCTGTCTCCGCCCAAGCCAATGAGTTTCAGCATGCCGGTATTGAACATCTTAATAGCCCATGTGGCGGGGGAGAGGATCTTGGTGAGCCACGAGAATGGTACGGCGACGGAGAGGGTAATGCTCTCGGGGTATTTGGTACCGAGAGCTTTGGGGAGTGCTTCCGCCAGAAGAAGGATGATGAGACCGATGCCGACAGTGGCGTAGGCGACGCCGACAGGGCCGAAGAGTTGTACCAACAGGTTGGTGGCGAGGGCTGAGCTGGCCACGGGAATGATGGTCATGACGATCAAGATGGTGGCGAGGACTTGGTCGGGTTGTTTGAGCAGGGTAAGGGCAACCAACGCGCGTTTGTTACCTTTGCGGGCCGCCTGGTGCAGTTGCGCCTTGCTGGAGGAGAGCATGGCGATTTCGGATGCGCAGAAAACGGCAGAAATAGTGAGAAGCACTACGATAATTATAATGGTGAGAGCGGGTGACATGCCTTCGACGGGAATATTTTCCATGGGAATTTTTGTTCTCTTATATAGGTAGTGGCGGCGGGTTTAGTTGATGTCTTCGATTTTGATCGTGCGGGTGGCATAGAGTTTGGCTGCTTTGGCGCGGTTGATATGGCGCATGGAAGGGGGGATGAGGTCGTGGGTGTCGAGCCATTCCAGTGCGGTATCCTTAATGCGCTCACGCAACCATCCACCAATGCGGCCTTGGGCGAAATGCTGGGGGAGGGATTGAACTGTTGCGCTGGACAGGATGTGGCTAAGGGCAACTTTATCATCTTCGGACAGGTGCAGCTGCTCAGAACTGTTGGCAATCTCTTTAAGACAAGATGCGGGCAGGGGTTCTATGAGGAAGCGGTGGGATTCGGGGGCTTCGGTTGGTTCGGTTGCCGAGAGTGTACCGTTTTGGGTGTTAAGCCATTGAGCTGCTGTGCCGCAAAGGGCGGAGATAATATCGTCGATATCGTATTTGTGATTGAACAGATGAGCGGAAAACATGCGCTACGATAATGGGTGGCCGACAATTGGGCAAGGCGGTTGCGGGCTTAGCGTGCAGGCGTTAGTTTGGAGCAAACAAGGAGATATTCCGCATGATTCCGAGCAATATTCGTCGTACTTCGCGTGAGCGCGGCAACATTCCGCTGCCCATGATGGTAGCAGGTGTTCTGGCCGTTATTGTGATTGCGGTCTGCGCATGGACGTTAGCGACCATGGGTAGCACCCCTGCAACCGAGCCGGTCACGGCTGATGTTCCGGTTAAGCTTTAACCAATCCTTACTTATTATAGTGGCCATGGCCGGGGGACTCCCCGGCTTTGCTGTTGCGCAAATCAAGCAAGAGCGGTTGGGCAATGACGGATTCCCCGCCGATTGGACGGCAGGTGACTTTGCGATCGGGAAGCAGATTATTTCGGCAACGACTCCGGCTGTAGCTGTAAGCGGGACAGGAGCTTCCGCCACTTTAGTTATGACGGGGCCGCGCGGCTCGATGGATGGAGTGGGGGTTTTAAACGCGGCCAATGGCGGTGAAGCACCTGATGTCTGGCGTAAGACGAACCGTGCCGATACCGAGAATGGTATGAAGAAAGCGCTTGCTCAGGGAGTTGCCAGTCCTGCGTTGAAAGAAGCATGGCGGCGGCTTTTATTGACGGAAGCTGGAGCGCCGTTAGCAGGTGATCAGGGGGTGCGTGATAGCTGGTTGGCGGTGCGTGCGAATGCTTTACAGGGCATGGGCCAGTATGAAGCGGCTTGGAGCCTGTGGAAGGAAGTTCCGGCGAGCGCTTTGGCTGATAAGGGATTAGCAGAGGGGTGGGTGGAAGCGAAGTTGCTCTCCGGTCAGGCTAAAGATGCTTGTGAGGTTGCGAAAGCGCGTGCCACTGGTGGTGGCTCTCAAGCCAGTGACTGGGGTGTGGCTATGGCGGTGTGCCAGGTTGTTGCTCCAACTACAGATGGTGGAAATGTGGCTGCGGCGCGGTTGAGCTTGCAGATCGTTGAGCCTTTATTGCGGTCGAAAAATCCTGCTTTATTACGTGTGTTAACGGCGGTTCAAGAAGGGCGTCCGGTAGCCACTTTGAGTGGACCTACGACAATGGTCGATGGTTTTGGTGGTGCGGTATTAGCGGCCTACCCTGCATTAGTTGGGGGGGATATCATGCCCCGTTTACCGGATGTGACCTTGCGTCGCTTGACTGCGAGTGAAGCGCTTCCTGTTGACTTGAGAGGGCGTGCAGCTGTGGCGTTGGCGCGTCAGACTTCGGTCATTGCTGATGGTTCTGCGGCGTGGGCCTTGGTGAGTGCGACAGAGTTTAACGGGGTCATGCCCGATGCGGTGGCGGTGGCGCGTGGTTTTAAGGATGTATCTGCGAGTGCATTAAACGAATATGTTCAGGCGGCATTGCGGCTTGGATTGAAAGATGAAGCCGTTAAGGCTTTGCCGAATTTGATGAAGGCCGAGGGTTTGGATGCTGCGGCGAATAAGAACCGGATGCAGGTGCAACTGGCTGTGAAGGCCCTGCAAGGGAAAGTGGACGACGCCACCTGGGATGCGTGGATGGTGGGCCAGAATCTTGAAATTCAAACCAGTGTCCGGCAGGCGCAGCGTACATTACTGGCTATTGAGGCCATGGGGGTATCGGTGCCGGGGCGTGTGTGGAAGCAGATGCGGGATCGTTCCATATCTGTAAGTAGTTTGGTAGATCCGGCCTGGCAGCGTTTGTTGGCGGATGCGGTGCGTACCAAGGATGTGCCTTCCGTATTGATCCTGATCAGTGATGCTTTTGCTGGGCAGCCGCCTGCGGGTGCGGTTCCGGTTGTTATTGGTGCGAGTGTTGAAGCGCTGCGGGCTATTGGAATGGATGATATTGCCAAGCGGGTTGCTATGGAAGCCATTCTGGGGCTGCCGGCGAGTCATTTGATTCCGCTGGTGCGGGAAGCGGCGCCAGCGGCGGTGAGTGCGACGCAGCCGGTGGCAATTGGGGCGGATTCCTTACCTAAAGAGCCGGTTAGCGTGACTACGCCTGTGAGTGGAGCGATTGTACCGGGAATGTTGCCGCCGCCGCGGGTCATTCCGGTTGAAAAACCGACAATTAAGGCACCGACCAAGCCGGTTCCGCCGAAGGTTAATTAGCTGTGAGTGAGGCCAAGTCCGCGATACACCCCATGGCCCTGCGGGATATGCAGGCGTTTGTGGAGTATTTATCAGTGATGAAGGGCTCTAGCCCCAATACCGTGGCGGCGTACGGGCGCGATATTCGTGATTTTTTAGGGTATATGGGTACCGAGACGGGTGTTGTGCGTGTTGCAGATGTGGAGCGATGGTTGGGGTGGTTGGCGAAGCAAGATAACGGCCCACGGAGTGCTGCGCGTAAGTTGAGTGCGGTGCGGGGGTTCTATGGATTCCTTCGTGATCGCCGGTGGGTGGAGAATGATCCGACCGAAGGGGTGCCGTTGCCGAAGTTGCCGCAGACTTTGCCCAAGGCGTTGAGCGTTGCAGAAGTGAAACGTTTGCTCCTTGCTCCGATTGGAGCGACGCCGAGTGAAGTGAGGCTACGGCTCTTGATTCAATTGCTGTATGCGACCGGATTGAGAGTGAGTGAAATGTGCGAATTGACACTTGATGCGGTGGCCGATGGTCAGGGCGTGCTGTTGCGTGTGACGGGCAAGGGGGGAAAGACGCGGTTGGTTCCGTTAGGGGATGTGGCCGCGGAAACCTTACGAATTTATCTGAAGGACGCGCGTCCGCGTTTGAAGGGTGCACAGGGGCCCTGGTTATTTGCGGGGCCGACCGGTAAACAGCCATTGACGCGGGTACGGGTGTTCCAGCTTTTAAAAGAAGCGGGGGATCGGGTGGATGTGAACGTGGCCCCGCACCACCTGCGGCACACGTTTGCCACGCACCTGCTGGCGAATGATGCCGATTTACGCGCCGTTCAGCTTATGCTAGGGCATGCAAGCTTGAACACAACACAGATTTATACCAAAGTCGCCGGTGAGCGATTGAGAGAGACCTTGGAACAGCATCACCCCCTGAGCACTGGCCGCAAAGGCATTAAAGTGGCTTCCAAGAAGAGCATGGAGCGTTAATGGCACGTCAGTACCTAGATTTTGAAAAGCCCATTCTGGAGCTGGCGGCTCGCATTGATGATATGCGCGCTGCCCACGAAGAGGGTGAAATAACCGCAGAAAAGAATATGCCGGCCGAGATCGAGCGCCTTGAAGTGCGTTTGGCCCGCGTGACCCGCTTGTTGTACCGCCATTTGACCCCGCATCAGAAGGTGATGGTGGCCCGGCACCCGCAGCGTCCGCAGGGGAGCGATTACATCAATACCCTTGTGACCGACTTTGTGGCTTTAGAGGGTGACCGTCGGTTTGGTTCGGACAAGGCTTTGGTGGGTGGTGTTGGCAAGCTGGGTGGTTTGCCGTGTATGATTTTGTGCAACGACAAGGGCAAGGATACCCAAGGCCGTTTGGCGCGTAACTTTGGGATGCCGAAGCCGGAAGGTTACCGTAAAGCCCAGCGTCTGATGTTGATGGCCGACCGTTTGGGGTTGCCGGTGGTAAGTTTTGTGGATACGCCGGGCGCTTTCCCCGGGATTGACGCCGAAGAGCGTGGTCAGGCTGAAGCCATTGCGACCTGTCTGGAAGTGCAGTTAAGCTTGAAGGTGCCGTTTGTGAGCGTTATCACCGGTGAAGGTGGCAGTGGTGGTGCCTTGGCCATGGCGGTTGCTGACAAGGTTCTGATGCTGGAAAACAGTGTTTACAGCGTGATTTCGCCGGAAGGTTGTGCCGCTATTCTGTGGAAAGAAGCCAACAAGGATACCATTCCTTTGGCGGCGGAGGCGTTGAAGATGACCGCCAATGACCTGATGGAACTGAAGATCATTGATGAGGTCATCAAGGAGCCTGTCGGTGGTGCACATGCTGACCCTGAGCTGGCGATGCGCCGTGTGGGGGCGGCTGTATTGGCGCATTTAGGTGGCTTGAAGGGCAAGGATTGTAAAGAGCTGCGACGCGAGCGGTTTTTGAAGATGACATAAGAAAAACCCGGTTTGAGCCGGGTTTTTTATTGGAATGTAAGGGGTCAGGCGGCCTGCGTGGCTGCTTCTGTGGTGAGTTCGCACTTTTCTACCGTGTAGCCTTGGCCGATGCCGGTGGCGAAGGCGATGAGTTGGAGAACTTTTTCGGCCTCGCCTTCGGCGAAACCGAGGGTGATACCCCCGATGAGAGTGATATATTGGGTATCCTGGCGGATGTAAGACTTGTCCTTAATGAAGGTGAAGCCCATCGCCTCGAATGCTTTCACATCGGTATTGTAGTACTTGTGGTCACTGAAGTGTTTGGAGAGTGTGATGGTTCCTTGCATGCCGATTTCCTTTCGAAATGGCGCTAACGATGTGTTTATAGTTGAATTGACTATGAGAGTGAAGAAAAAACCGGCTGGCTGGCCGGTTTTTGCTGAGATAGTTAAGATGGCGTTTAAGCGCGCCCGCTTTACGAGGATTAGGCGGCTTTGGAGGACTCCTTGCTCATGAGCGGGGCGAGGGTGTTTTCGGCGGTCATGGCGTCCTTCACCTTTTGCGGGATGGGGTAGAGGGTGCCTTCGCCTTCCAGCATGCGCTTGCCTTCGGAATCTTCCACCCAGGTTTCGAAGATGCAGAACTTCTCGGCGACCTCTTTGCAGCGGGCGATGGCAGTGTAGGTGGTGTTCAGTTTAACCGGAGCCAGGAACTTGGCGGTTTGGGCACCCCAGATGGCGCCGAGGCCGGGGAGATCCATACCGAAGATACCGGAGAACTTGGCCACCGAGATCATACCGTGGGCGATGCGGCCTTTAAAAACGGTTTTAGCGGCGTATTCGTCGTTAAAGTGGGCAGGGTTGAAGTCGCCGCTGATCTCGGCGAACTTTTGCACGTCGGCATCGGTGACCTGATAGGTTTGGCGGATTTCATCGCCGACTTTGATTTCGTTGATCGACTTACAGCCGCGGGGAAGTGGGTTGGTCATGGGACTTTACCTTTATTGTGTTGTTCTGATGGTTTCAGGTTGGTTGATTATGTGGTGTTCGTCAAATGCCTCTGACATGGTGTCAGGAACTATTTGTATACATATATAGTAGTGGCACATAAGATGGGTATGAAAAACCGTTTTTCTCTTGTTGTGCTACTTGCAATCACCGGCGTGGCTGTTGGCTATGCAGGGATTGCCCATGCCGCGCTGAACCCGAATAGTACGGGGTATGAAAGCATGGCGCCCGATGCCAAGAGTGCACTAGTGCCGACGCCTGTTACCGAAACGCCTGCCGCTACGGCTGATACGGCAACGACCGAAGCGGATAAGGCGGCTGAGAAAGCTTCGGACGAAGAAAAAGAAAAGGCCAAGAAAGCCTGTGAAGACGCCATGGCCAAGCAGGCCGAGCGTGACAGTGCCGCGAACCAGAAGGCAGTGGACGAGAAATGTACCCAGGTTGATGTGGCTGCCAAGGAGCCGGAAAGTAAGATGACGGCTGCCAATACCGAACCCAAGCTTACGCCTGCCGAGCAGATGAAGAAAGATTTTCTGGCGAGTGCGGAGCAGTCGGGAGTGGCTCAGGAGCTTAAAAAAAGCGCCGATAACTTTGGTGGTTTGGTGAAGGGGAGTGACACCACCGGTAATATTGCTGCGAGTGATGCCCTGCAATCGTATAGCAATGTGAAGAATGACCCGTTCATCAACGCGGCGGCTGACGATGCTTATGTGAATACGGGCGCCCCCACAAAGACGACTTTGGATACCGCTACGCTGCCGGACAATATTGCACAGGCGCAGGCCCAGTTAAGCAATCAGGCGACCAAGATGATGGAAAGTGGACAATGGCCGGACAGTGTGGCTGACCGTAAGAAGCTTGCCATGCAGTACCTGCGTGAAAAGGGGTATCGTGAAGAGGTTGTTCAGCAAGTGATGTCGACCTTGTATAAGGAGAACAACACCCTTGATCCTAATCTGTGTAACCCTACGAGTTCGGCTTGTGGTTTAGGTCAGTATATTAATAGCACATGGAAGAGCGGGAATTCTGCGGCCGATCGTTGGGATGTGCAGGCCCAGCTCGACCGTTTGGCTACTGACGTTAATAAGCGTTACGACAACTATATCAGTGGTAAGCAAACATGTGGTGGTATCGATCTGACCAGTTGTTTGTATGGTCAACACTATGCCGGTTCTTACTCTCAGGCGGCTATCAATAACGGGACGTTTGCGGATTCGTTAAAGATCTCCGCCGGTAAAAATGCATCGTCTATGGCGGATTATGCCAAGGTGGCTTCTTCGCTGGGTGGTGGAGATGTGAACTCGATTCTGGCCAGTATGAAGACGACCCAGCAGACCGGCTTGGGTGCGACTGTGGCCCAGACTTTGGGTACGGGTAGTGGTAGCATTAGCAGTGGTTCTACGGCTTCGGTGGTTAGCTCCCTGTTATCCGGTGGTGGTACGAGCAGTTCCCTGCTGAACAATGTCTTGATGTCTAGTGGCCTGAACACGGGGCAGAACCAATTGGTTGCCTTGCTGACCCAAGCCTTGAATGGTCAGGCTAGCACGAGCAACGGTTCCAGCGGTAGTTCGGGGACGTCCGGTTCCAGCTATACCGACACGACCGTGAGTGTGATTTCGACTGAGAATTCCAGCAAGGGGTACGATGTGATCAAGGCATTGCAGGAGATCTGCGGTGGTCACTTGAGTACTTCGATGGATGCCAATACTCTTAAGATCAATTCGTGCGGTACAGTTGCTTCAGGTCAGGTATAATTCCCATGTTTAAGCTCCCACTTACACTTATTGCCGTTGTTATGGTGGTCTCGGCTGCCCATGCAGCGATGGATATGAACGATACGGGGTATAGTTCGTCGTCTTTAACATCGACCAACTCTTTGAGCAGTGGTGGCAGTGCTGCTGCGCGGAATGGTTTCTCCACCAGCAATGCTCCGCAGGGGAGTGATGGTTTGGCGGCGCCTGCGACGAGTTCTCTCTCTGATGCTGAAAAGGCTGCCAAGAGCGAAGCTGAGAAAGCCAAGAAGGCTTGTGAGGATGCTAAAGCCCAGCAGGCCCGCAATGACAGCACGGCTGCTGAGAAGAACGTGCAGGATAAATGTAACGATATTGACGTAGCGGCCAAGGAGCCGGAGAGCAAATTCAAAGACCGTATGTTCTCCAACGAAATGGAAAAGACCGACAACGTATTCAAGCAGGAAAAGCTTGAAGATGTGAATGTGCTGAAAGCTTCCAAGGTTGATCCAAAGACCCTGACGAGTCAGCAGGTCAAGAATATGGTGACCAAGACGAATACCATTCCGAGCAATTTCGGTGGGGCCGAGCTTTCCGGTGTGGAGGCCAAGACCGTTGATCTGACCTCGGTTAAATCTCCCAACCGTACATGGACCGCAAACAGCTTTGTGAACCCGCAGACCAGCACGCCGCAGCAGATGCAGGACTTTGCCATGGCCACCACCGGTAAGAACGCCAATGGTTTGGTCGTGAATGCCGATGGCCAAGAAGGTTGGTATGCCATGAACCAGAAAACCGGCAAGCGTGAGTTCATTCCGGTAAGTGAGTTGACTGAAAAGGGTGTGGCGATCGGTCAGAACACCAAGAACGGTGTGGGCGGTTACGGTGACCACCGTGCCGCCGCCGGTAACCTGAAAGACCACTCCCACCAAGGTAACGACTATATGAACAAGAAGGGCGAGGGCATTTACTCCAACGTGAGCGGTGAGGTTATCGCTGTGGGTAAGGGGAGTGGTAACATCGGTAACCGTATTCAGGTAAAGACCGCTGACGGTAAGATCGTACAGTTGACCGGTCACATGGATACGCTGAACTCGGATCTGAAAGTGGGATCGAAGGTAGGTGTGGGAGACTTGCTTGGTACCGTAGGTAACAGCGGTGCGGAGTGGAGCGGTGACCACTTGCACATTGAATTGCGTAACTCGAGCAACGGTGGTTTGGGAACGCCGATGGATCCGGTTAAGGTGACCCAGTCGATGTACAGCGACACCAGCTCTTTGACCAACTGGATGAATGGTACCAGTACCAGTTCGTTCCAGCCCTCGACCTCGGGTGGTAATGGTGGTTTTGGTGGTTCGAGTGCACTTGTTGCCGGTGGGGCAGGTGGTTCTGGTGGCGCCTCTGGTGGTGCTAGTGGTGGAATTGCCAGTATCATTAGTGGTTTGACGGGTAGTTCGGGTAACAATCTGTTGAGCACTTTAAGTGGTGGGCAGGGGAATGCTGCTCTTGTGAATGCGCTTGTTCAGCAGATGTTCAGCGGTAGTTCGGGTTCTGGATCTGGTTCTACCGGTAGTACTACGTCCTCCGGTAGCTCGGGCACGACCACGACGACTACGACGTCTTCGGGTGGAAGCAAGGGTTATGACGTGATTCAGGCCTTGAAGGAAATCTGCGGAGACAACCTGAGTACCACTTTGGAAGCCAATATGCTGAAAGTGAACTCGTGTGGTGGTAATGCGGCTTCGACCGAAGCTGCTACCAGCGCGGCGGCCTCTTAATATATTTAAGCGAAGCCGCAGGGATCGGTTTGTAGTACGCGTTAAACTGTTTAAGCTGAATCAGATTAGTTAAGGAGAGCTTAAATGAGCAGAGCGTATGTATATCTGGCAGTTGTTGCAGCGGGACTTGCCACTACTGTTTGGGCTGATATTCAGGGTTCTTCTACATTTGATGCCGGACGTTTTGGAGAGGCTGTGCCCTCGACGAGCAATTTTGACACCGGGCGGTTTGGTGACACTATTACCCAGCCTACGCCTGCTGCCGCTGCTCCGGTAAATGCTGCCCATCAATATACGCAACAAGAGCTGGACAACTTTGCCAAGGATGTTGCTGAGGGGCGTGCTGCGACTGCCGATAAAGCGACCACAGCCTCGACCACTCCTGAAAAGACCGCGGCTGAGAATCTTGATGAGGCTTCCAACTCGATGTGTGCCATGGCCAGCGGTGAAGCGGCCCAGCACGCCAGCAGTGATGCGGATGTGAAGGAATTTCTTGCTAATAACGCTTCGTCTTATAATGCATCGCAGGCGTGTATTGATGCGACCAAGGCTATTTTCAAAGCGTGTAGTCAAGGTAATGACAGCGCCATGAAAAAGGCGGCCGTTAAGGCCGATGAGGAATGTCAGAAGGGCGGTAGCGACATTGACCCCGGTGAGAAAGAGCCTCAGAGCGCGTTTGCGTATTCTCCGCAAAATGCAGGCCAGGCCATTGCCGATAAATTGGCGAACGCGACCCAGCAAGTTGGTAACGTGACGATCCCGGAGATTAAGGGAGCCCAGAACACCTTTGCCCAGATCGTGCAGAACATGGTGGCGGCCATGGCAGCCCAGCAGGTTACGAATATGCTGACCGGTGCCAGCAGTAGTTCGACAAGTGGAAGTTCTACCGGCAGTACGACGACCGGAACCACCACTACGACTGCGACATGTGACAGTGTTGTGGAAGAGCTTAACAAGGCTGATCCCGTTGTTGTGACCGAGGATTCCAAGACCACAACAACCAATGTGACAACCAGCCTGTGCGCGAATGGTAATATCAAGCAGGTGAAGACCGTGGCTGTGAATGACGGTACCAAAGTGACCACCACGACGACCACGACCGTGACCATCCCTTAGTGGATATGCTGTGAAAAGCCTGCTTCGGCAGGCTTTTTCGTTATTTTATATTTTTGTATGCATTTTTAAAAATGCGTTGTATAAAGGAGTTATGAAAACTCTTGGTTCTGGACTCGGTTTTGGATTGAGTGTGGTGGCTGCAACCGCAGCCAGCGGCGCTTGGGCGGCAATAGACGCGAATAGCACCGGTTATGAAAGCCAGAGTACGTATGTTGATCCGTATGTTTCGGTTCAGCCTGACCCGTCGCGTGTGGATTCGATGCCCGCCGTTGCCACGGAGAGCACTACAGATACAGACACTGAGAAGTTGGCCGCTGCTGAACAGGAGAAGGCCCGCAAAGCCTGTGAAGAGGCCAAGGCCAAGCAGGAAGAGCGTGATAGTGCTGCGACCCAGAAGGCTGTCGATGAAAAATGTAATCCGATCGATGTGGCCGCGAAGGAGCCTGTTTCTGGCATGACCCAGACGGCCAGCGCTGATGGTGCGACCGTGCAGGCCATCGGGTCTGACCGTTCGACCGGTATGTATTACCCGCCCGAGAACTATAAGATCAAAGGCAAGAACATTTCCTGGGGATTGGTTGAGTCTTACAAGCAGCAGATGAAGGATGCCGGTTACGACGACAATGCCACTGCGGCCGTTGCCGGTAACCTGATGCACGAGAGCAATATGTTCGTGAGCAACAAGTGGGTTTACGACAAGGAAACGGGCAAGCATGTGCTGACGACCACCAATGGTGCCCTTTCCCGCGGGGATAAGCAGAACGGTGTTTATACGTCGTTCGGTATCGCCCAGTACCATGATACCAGCACGGGTGTGGGACGTGCGACCGATATGTTGAACTATGTGGACGGTAAGAACCTTAGTCCTAACGGTTTGCAGGGGACCCACAATAAGCAGATTGAGTATCTGATCGCTGACCTGCCCAAGCAGTTGAAGGGGAGCTATGCGGCGTTTACCGATCCCAATGTCTCGTTAGAAGCCAAGACCGGTATTATCGTTGATAAGTATGAGATCCCGAAAAAAGTGGCGGGTGAAGTGTATGGCCGTATGGGCGGAGCCGACCGTTTGAGCAGTGCCCGCAGCATTCTGGTCGCGATGAACAGCCCTGTTACTTACGATACCGACAGTACCAATAGTACCAAGACTGGCGGCAAGCCCATCTCTAACCCGAATGGAAGTGGAACCGGTGCCTTGGTTGCCGCGACCAGCCAGAATAGCGGTTTGGGTGTGAACCTGACCCAGTTGGCAGGTCTGGGTGGTTTGACGACGCTGACGGGTGGTAACAACATCAACTTCAGCTCGGGAAACATCGTTTCGGCGCTGTTGGCGAATGCGATCCTGCAATCTGGTTTGAATCTCAATCCTGCTGCCGGCCCGACGAGTTCTGGTGGTAAGTCTAATGTAACCTCTACGGTGACCGAAGAGACGGTGGTGGAAAGCATCCAGCCGCGTGGTTATGACGTTGTTAAAGCTATTGCAGACCTGTGTGCGGATGATCTTGATGTGAGTGAAGATGCCAAGATGCTGAAGGTGAAGATGTGTCGGACTGAGGCCGCGTCTTAAGTTAGTGTTTAGATTAAGTAAAAAAGACTGCTGCGGCAGTCTTTTTTACTTGGTGGCGCAGCAGTGTTTGGTATACATTTTTATGGAAATTGAAATATCTGACGTGTTTTTTCTAGCCTTGAAGGAGGGTGTTTATGACTGTATTAGCACGTGTTTGCGCGCTTGCGCTTGTGTGGGGTGTAGGGGCTTCGGTCGCGAGTGCGGCTGAATTCTCTCCTCCGCCCAAGGGAAATGCCTGCTATCAGGGGATCCAGCAATATGCTGCTGATTCTGGCGCCATGCGCTGGGGGATCGTGCAGATCAACTCGACTATCGAGCGAGATGGTTCCCTTCGGTTCGGAGTGTTCGGTAACCTTGCGGGCCGTGTGAAAGAGACGCAGCCCGGTGCATTGGAGCCGATCATTGGCAACAAAGCGCTTTTGAAGAAGATCTATGAATGGAGCTTCTCGGAGCGGCACGGCATGTGGATGCTGGTTTTGCCGGGCGTTGGCGAAACCTATAACGTGCAAGTGTTTGTGGCCGGCGAAGAGAATGGGAAGCCCAAGTGCTTCAGCATTTACCGCGATGGTGCGCTTTCTGAACTGAGCGCGGACAAGGTGCCTTACGGCATCTTCGATTAAACCGCCTGCCCCCTTTCGTTTTGCGATCAAAAAAAAGCCCGTCACCTAAGTGACGGGCTTTTTGCGGACCCGAGAAGGGCCGGAGCGTTTGTCGATTACTCGGCAGCGGCTTCGGCTTTCTTCTTGGCAGGAGCCTTCTTGGCCTTAGGAGCAGCAGCTTCTTCGGTGTCGGAGGACTTCTTGGTGCCCTTGGCCTGAGCCTGCTTCAGAGCAGCAGCAAGTGCGCTGTCGCCTTCTTCAGACTGGTTGGCGTATTCGGCAACGGCAGCGCGCTCTTCATCCTGTTGCAGGGCACGTACGCTCAGGGACAGCTTGCGATCCTTCTTCGACAAGACGGTGATCTTGGCGTCGATGGTTTGGCCTTCCTTGTAGCGGTTGGTGTCTTGCTCAGCCTTGTCGATGCCGAGGTCGCGAGCACGGATGCTCACTTCTACGCCATCGAGGCTCACGGTGATGCTGTCGGCGTCGGTGTCGACCACGGTCACCTTAACCACGTCGCCCTTGGCGCGGGTGTCGGCAATGTGAGCGAACGGATCGCCAGCGAGTTGCTTGATACCGAGGGCAACGCGTTCCTTGGCGGGGTCGATAGCCAGAATAACGGCTTCAACCTTGTCGCCCTTCTTGTAGGATTGCAGGGCTTCTTCGCCGCTGACATCCCAAGAGAGGTCGGACACGTGTACGAGACCGTCGATTTCTTCCGTGAGGGCCACGAACAGACCGAAGTCGGTGAGGCTACGCACGGTGCCTTCAACCTTGTCGCCAACATTGTGCGCCTTGGTGAATGCATCCCACGGGTTATCCTGGGTTTGCTTGAGGCCCAAGGAGATACGACGCTTTTCGCGGTCGATTTCCAGAACCTGTACGCTAACCGTTTGACCAGTGCTGACCACCTTGGAGGGGTGCACGTTCTTACGGGTCCAGGACATTTCGGTCACGTGGATGAGGCCTTCTACGCCCGGTGCGAGCTCAACAAACGCACCGTAGTCGGTGAGGTTGGTGATCTTGCCTTCGACGCGTGCGCCGATCGGGTAGGTGTTGTCGACCTTGGTCCACGGATCGTCGCGGAGTTGCTTGAGGCCGAGGCTCACGCGCTGGGTCTTTTCGTCGAAGCGGGTGACGATGACATCAACGGTTTGACCTACGGTCAGAACTTCGGACGGGTGACCGATGCGGTGCCAGGCGATGTCGGTGATGTGCAGCAGACCATCGATGCCGCCGAGGTCGAGGAACGCACCGTAGTCGGTGATGTTCTTCACGGTACCCTTAAGTACCTTACCTTCGCGCATGTCGGCCATGATCTCATCACGCGAACCGGTGCTGCCTTCATCGGTAACCGCACGGCGGCTGACGATGAGGTTGTTGCGCTTACGGTCGAGCTTGACCACTTGGAACTCAAGCGGGATGTACATGAACGGAGTGGCGTCGGTGATCGGCTTGGCGTCGAGCTGGCTGCCGGGCAGGAAGCCCAGAACGCCGGTGACATCGACCATGAAACCGCCCTTGACCTTACCGAAGATAACGCCCTTAACGGTCTCGTTGGCCTTGTGGGCGTTTTCGAGAGTGGTCAGGACTTCTTCGCGGCGGGCTTTTTCGCGGCTGAGGCGGGCTTCGGAGCGGCGGTCATCGAGGCTTTCGACGAACACGTCAACAATGTCGCCAACCTTAACCTTGACTTCGGAGGTTTCGAAATCTTCGAATTCCTTGAGCGGAATGCGACCTTCAGATTTGAGGCCGATATCCAGAGTTACGCACTCGCTGTCCATCTTGACGACGATACCCTTAACAACGCTGCCCACAACGGGGTGCTCGTTGGTGAAGGTGTCTTCAAGGCGCTTGGCGAAATCAACGTCAAACGCACCCTTGAGGGTTTCGGGAGAGACTACGAACTCGGAGGTTTTGGTAAATTCGGACATAACTTGTCTTACTTTGCCGAGGTTTAAGCTTAATGCGGCTATCCAATCGGCTTTTTGGATAGTTAACGCGGCTTATGGCACATGGGGGGATGGTATGCAAGTGAAAGAAAGCTTTTTACACTATAGTAGTGAAAAAGTTCTTGGTGGGTATTTTGCCAACTTTGTTGGATTGTCTGATGGTTACAGAAAGGTGTGGCTAGGGAAGCGCGTAGGGATAGGTAAAAGCCGCAGGATTGGGCGTTTTTATCTTGTGGAATCTTGAAAACCCTAGCCGGGGTGTGGTTTACTTTTGGCCATGATTCAGCACGACATTCTTATTATTGGCGCCGGCTTGGCCGGCATGCGCGCGGCGTTTGAGGGTATTACCGCCGGGCTTGATACCGCAGTTGTGAGCAAGATCCACCCGTTGCGCAGCCACAGCTGTGCCGCACAAGGTGGTGTGAACGCTGCGATTAACCCGAAGGACGACTGGCGTCATCACGCCTACGATACCGTTAAAGGTGCTGACTATGTAGGGGATCAGGACAGTATTGACCTGATGTGCAGCGAAGCTCCGCAGGCGGTGTTGGATATGGACGCTATGGGGTGTCCGTTCTCCCGTGAAGAGGACGGTACCATTGCCCAGCGTGCGTTTGGTGGACAGAACTTCCCGCGTACCGCTTATGCGGCTGACCGTACGGGGCATGCCATGTTGCACACCCTTTGGGAGCAGGCCATTAAACTGGGTACCAAGGTGTATGACGAGTACTTTTTGATGAAAATTACCACTGACAATGGCCGTGCCAGTGGTGCCATTGTTATGGATATCAAGACGGGTAAGCTTCACCAAATTAAAGCCAAAGCTGTATGTGTGGCGACTGGTGGTTATGGTCGTTTGTTTGCGAGTAACACGAATGCCATGACCAATACCGGTGATGGTTTGGCGCATGCTATGCGTGCTGGCGCTGCGGCGGCTGACCTTGAATTTGTGCAGTTCCACCCGACCGGCTTGCGGAATTCGGGGATTCTGATTTCGGAAGGTGTGCGTGGGGAGGGGGCTTACCTGATTGGTAAAGATGGTCAGCGCTTTATGCACAAGTATGCTCCGAACAAGCTTGAGCTTGCGAGCCGTGATGTGGTTAGCCGTAGTATGACCACGGAAATTCTGGAAGGTAATGGCGTAAATGGGGGTGTTTTCCTTGATGTGCGCCACCTTGGCCGTGATTTGATTCTGGAGCGTTTGCCGCAGATTCGTCAGCTTTCCATGGACTTTGAAGGTGTGGATCCGATTGACCAACCGATTCCGGTTCGTCCGACTTGCCACTATACCATGGGTGGGATTCGTACCGATAAAGTTGGTCATTCTGAACAACTTAAGGGGCTTTTTGCAGCGGGTGAAGCGGCGTGTGTGAGTGTGCATGGAGCTAACCGTCTTGGGGCGAATAGTTTGCTTGAAACTATCGTGTTCGGGAAAATTACCGGCAAGGATATGGTCGATTTTGTGAATAATCGTGAAGGCAAAGAGTGGCCGGAATGTGATGCGAGTGATCTTCAAAAAGTTTCGGCACAAATTGCCGAATTGAAGGCACGTTCCAGCGAGAATGGTATTAAACAAGCCCAGATTCGTCATGATCTGACCGAAGCGATGCAGGAATATTGCGGCGTGTTCCGGAATGCCGAAGGTTTGGAAAAAGCATGGGAAGCCGTGGTTAAAGCCAAGGCTGATATGAAGCGTGTGTTTGTGGACGACAAGAGCGATGCCTTTAACACCGATGTGATTACCGCCATGGAGTTGAACAACCTGGTATTGTTGGCAGAAGCGACTGTGAAGGCCGCGATTGAGCGCACGGAAAGCCGTGGGGCACAGGCGCGTACCGACTTCCCTGACCGTAATGACCAAGATTGGATCGTGCACATTACCAGTACTGTGAATGAAAACGGTGATGTGGTGTTGGGCCGTGATGCGGTGCGTCAGGTTGATAACCCTGAATATGCGCCGAAAGTGCGTAGTTACTAGGAGCCGAATATTATGGAAACCAAGACAAACGTAACTTTCCGCATTCTGCGTGGCACCATTATCAATGATAAGCTGGTGCAGAAAACGCAGGACTTTGAAGTGCCCTGCGATGAGCGCATTACCGTGCTGCAGGCGTTGGAGTGGATCAAGGGTGAGATCGACGGTACTTTGACCTTCCGTCGGAGCTGCCGCGCGAGCATTTGCGGAAGCTGCGGTATGTATATCAATGGTCGTAGCCGTTTGGCCTGTAAGACCAAGGTTGTTGATCTGCTGAACGGAAATGAATTCAAGAACATTGCGCCTGCCAAGGGCGGTGTTATTGAGGTTGGCCCGCAGCGTAACCAGCCTGTACTGAAAGACCTTGTTGTGGACATCACGCCTTTCTATGAAAAGGTGAAGGGTATCAACCCGTTTGTGCAGGATGGGCCTGAGAAGGAAACCCACGTCAACAAGAACTCGTTCGACCAAGTGAATATGGTGAGTAACTGCATTATGTGTGGTGCTTGCTATAGTGATTGTACGGCTATGGTTGAGAACCCTGACTTTATTGGCCCAGCTGCGCTTGCCAAGGCTTACCGTTTTGTGGCCGACCCGCGTGAAGGTGACAAGACCAGCCGCTTGAAGGAGCTGAGCGAAAAGAACGGTGTGTGGGATTGCACCCGTTGCAGCATGTGCATTGATGCCTGCCCGAAAGGTGTGGCCCCGATGGAAGCGATTGTGAAGCTGCGCGGTTTGGCCATGGAAGCGGGTATGACCAACACCATCGGTGCCCGTAAGAGCATGTCGGTGAAGGGTGAGATCGAAACCTGGGGTATTGTGAACGAGCCGTTCATGCTCCTGGCTGCTCTTGGCCCCGTTGGTGTGCTGAAGCAGACCGGTAACGCGCTGAACCTTGTGAAGCAAGGTAAGTTGCCGAACCCGTTCCCGTTTGAGCACAAGCCCACCAAGATGGATGAGGTGAAGGCGATTTACAAAGAGCTGCGTGAGAATCCGCTCGATGTACGTACTCGTTCCGAGGACAGTGGCCCGGGTGCTGGTTAATACTTAGCTTAGCTAAGAAAGGCAGGGGTCAAAACGGCCCCTGTTTGCGTTTTGCCCACTTGTACATGTCGGGATCGTCAAAGCCACAAACGGGAACCATTGGTGACCTCCTGCGCGAGGGCAACGTCGCTTCGCGTCGGATTAATAGTCTTCATACTTTTGATAGCTTTTGTTGGATAATTATCAAAGTGTATTTTTTAGAGGGCATTTGGTGAGTGAAAAATAGGTTTTGAAGAGTGAAGAAAAATGTTTCGATTTTAAAAATCGGAATGACCGGAAAGTGAGTGGGGAAAAGGGTTTTTGGTAGTGGTTTATAGGGGGTTATGGTAGCGTTTGGGCATGAAAAACGGGATGAGCCTCCAGCTTAAGCAGAAGCAAGACCTCAGTATGACGGCTGAGTTGCGGCAGGCTATTGAGATGTTACAGCTTTCCGGTCCGGAGATCGCCGATCTGGTCTCCCGCGAAGTTGCTGAAAATCCGTGCCTTGAGTATGAGGCGGCGGATGAACAAAGTGCGCAAGGGGGATTGGAAGATAAGGCATTTTCCAACGAAAAAGACGCGGCGGAAGTGAGCGGGAAGGCGGGAGGCGAACTGGTTGAATGGGACGCCGCCTGGGACGATTGGGCCATTCGGGATGAAGGGGCAGGCGGGCCTGCCGGAGAGGTGTATGGCGGCTTAGGCGGTGTCGGTGGTGGCGATGATGAAGACGGCTTTAGTTGGGAAGCGCGTGCGAGCAAGGACGACAGTTTGCAGGACTACCTGCTCAAGCAATACGAAGAAGTTGTGGATGATGCGCGTCTGCGGTTTGTGGGGCGCTTTTTAATTGATGCCATTGATGAGGCCGGTTACCTGCGCGCCGACATGAAGGAAGTGGCGCAGCGCTTGAAGGTAAGTGAGGATATGGTGGATGATGCGCGGGCCATCATTCAGACCCTTGAGCCTTTAGGTGTGGGTGCGCGCGACCTGCAGGAGTGTTTGCGGTTGCAGTTGCACGCCATGGGTCTGCTGGATGAAGTGATGGAAGTGTGCCTTGACCATTTGGATTGGGTCGGGGCCAAGCAGTGGGCGAAGATCGCGGCGGAAGTGCATAAGATCGCCCCGTTGCGTGAGTGTGATGCCGAAGAGATTTTATTGACCGTTGCCGATATTCAGAAGTGCAACCCGAAGCCTGCCGCGGGGTTTGGTACCATCCGTATTGATAGTGTGACGCCGGATGTGGTGGTGGTGAAGACCGAAGATGGCTGGCATGTGGAATTGAATGGTGCGGCCTTCCCGAAGTTGTTGGCGTATCCGCCGGTGAAGGAGGGGGCTGCGGCTTCCAACAAAGGTCAGGATGAAGCCAAGAAGTATATGACCGAGCGGTATGGTCGGGCCAAATGGTTGATGAATGCCTTGGAGCAGCGTGCGAAAACGACGCTGGCGGTCTCTCGTGCGGTGGTGGCGGCGCAGCAGCAGTTCTTTGATGCCGGTGTGGAATTCTTGGTGCCGTTGACGCTGCGTACCGTAGCGGAAGGTATTGGGGTGCACGAGAGCACCGTGAGCCGTGTGGTGAATGGGAAGTTCATGCAGACGCCGTGGGGTGTGCTGGGCCTGAAATATTTCTTTGCCAGCGGTGTGGGAAGTACCGGTGGACAGGTGAGTGTGGCGGCGACCAGCGTGCAGGCACTTATCGGGCGTTTGGTGAAGGCCGAAAATCCGGCCAAGCCGCTGAGTGACGAGCAGATCGTGGGCTTATTGAAGCAGGAAGGTGTAGAAGTGGCGCGGCGCACCGTGGCGAAGTATCGCGGTATTTTGGGTATCCCTGGGACGAGCGAGCGTCGGGTTCGGTAATTATCAAATGTGAAGGCCCCCAAAAGGGGGCCCACATAACTTGGAACAGGATCACTTGTTCTGAAGTTCGATAGCGCGGCAATGAGCTTTGATATTTGCTCGGGACGCGCCGGGGCAACCTGCAGCAGCGGCGAAAGCGGTGAGCGAGACAGCTCTTTTTTCAAAGAACGTGTCGAGACGCAGCTTGTCCATTTCCTTGCGGGCTTGGATGCGCTTTGCAGAAAGAGTAAGAGCAGCGGCCATGAGTATGGTATCCTTTCTTCAGGGTTTGAGATGGGAAAGCGGTAGTGCCCGAGGGCAATGGGGTTTACCGGTTTTTATGGAGGCAGGCTTTAGGCGTTCTTGGCATCGGCTGACACCCCCGACTGAGGCTGGGGCTTGTAATTGGCGGGATGCGCCCTACATCGAAGAGGATTATGTCTCGTTTGTGGAGAAGAGAATGTCGGAACTGTCTGAGTTGAATGCCGATAACCTCGTGAAAATTTGGAACAATACCTATGGTGGCCGTGTGAATGAAGTGCTTCATCATGCGTTGGTCATGCAGGACGTGACCCAGTGTGCGGCAGAGTTCTCGCCGGATCTGTTCGTGCGCGATATTGTTATGGTCACGGCCAAAGTTGATGGTCGTGAGGTGACGGAGCCTGTTGAGTGCTGCTTTGCACGCTTTGGCTCCGGCGCAGATACCCAGTGGGCGGTATTCCAATGGTACCAGACCGGCTATGCCGAAGCGGTGCGCCCGTACACCAAGGACACGGCGAACATGCCGTGGATGCTGGAGTATATCGAAAAGACATTTGCAGCTTAAACTGCACATGCCAAAAAACCGCCGGAGGACCGGCGGCTTTTTTGTCTTTAATAAGGGTATGGGGTGCGATCCTGAATGATGCTGTCGATGATGCTATGAGCGGCTTTCAGGTGGTCGCTGGCAGTTTTGAATTTGAGTTTTTCGGCTTCCGTCAGTTCCGTCCGATTGGGCATGTCCGATATGAGGTCGGCGCCTGTCGTGAGAGCTTGGAGGCCGCTTGTTAGTGCGTGGTGGGGAAATTCGCCTTTACGCTGTGTAGTGGGCATGGGGATTCTCCCTGGTGCGAGGAAATGCTGCGAAGTGGCTGGACTTTAACGGCTGTGAGCGGGATGCGCAAGTTATGTATTCAGAAAATGCGAAAGCCGCGGGGGATATACCCCTGCGGCTTTGGTTCGCAATGCATTATCGTATTAAAATGCAATAAGTTAAATTGTGTTCACCACTTGGGAATACGGTGGTTTCCCAGCTTACGAGAATTACGTTCGCGGGCCCAGCGATCGTAAGTATCTGCTTCTTCAAGAAGAGATGCTTTGACCTCGGGGTCAATGCCGGCTCGATTGGCCTCGACACGGCACTCGCGGGCAAGTTCGCGGTATTCTTCGGCTTCTATCGAGGAGATATTAGCTGCAGTACCTGTAGTGGAATTCGAGTAAGCTCGATTTGTAAAGACGCGCATGTCAATCCTTTGTTTATCTGGGCCAGAATCCGTTCTGGCGCGTGAAATAGGGAGTAGTACGGTGAGCGACACGTGGGTGACGGCGGAATGCCGGGTTAGAGGAATCGGAAAATATGTGATGTGTCGGTAAAGGGGTTATAAGCGGAGCCGGACGGCTAAAGCAAGTGCATAAGGCGTATTTCTGCCATTTTTATGAATTTATCGGGAACAATGTAAAGGTTGTTGTAAGGAAATTTTGGGAGGCGTACCATAAAGATGGTGGTGGGGGATGGTTAACCAGACTGTCCTCGGGTGAAGAACGCGAATGTTTGAGACACAAGTTACAAGCGGTGAGGGAACCCTCGCCATGGGAATTTGATTGATAACGAGTAACGTTTATAGACTAAGGCCAAGAAGGAAAGAGACATATCATGCACATTAGCATCGCTGGAGTTCATATGGACACAAGTGAGGCCCTCCGCGCCCATACGGAAGGTCGGTTAGCAACCATCAAAGCCTTTGTTGACCAGATCGTGGATGTGAGCGTCAAGTTTGTACAAGATAGCAAGCATAGCCACCTTCACATTGCTGACCTGAATGTACTGGCAAGCGGTTTGAGCTTGCGCGCCGAAGGGCAGGGCGGTGACTGGTATGCTGCATTGGATGAAGCCGTGAACAAGCTTCAGAAGCAGTTGAAGAAGTATAAGGGCAAGCTGGAACAGCGCCGTGCCCAACAACAGGAATTTAAAGAAAAGATCCGTGATCTTGGCCCGCTGGCCTTTGAAACCACGCGTTATGACGATGTGGATGATGAATTTAATGGTGCATTCAGTGAATTCGCGCCGGAAATTGCCAAGAAAGAAGTGACCCGCATTGCACCCATGAACGTGGATGAAGCGGTGATGCAGATGGACTTGCTGCACAAGCCCGCCTTCCTCTTCATGAACGTGGAGACCAATGAGTTGAATATGGTGTACCGCGAGGGTGACAACAATATCCGTTGGGTCGCGCCGAAGGCGGCTTAATTGATAGTGGCTACGAAGTGAAGCAGGGGCCAAAACGGCCCCTGTTTTTGTTTCGTCGAAGCTCGTGTACTTCTTGTACACGTTGCTCCGTCTCACCAAAATCAGGAACCGTTTGTGGCCTCCTGCGCGGGGGCTTTTTTTCATAGTGAGAATTGTGCTGTTTTTGGCCGTTTTATTGTGTGTTGGGGTTGCTGTTTTGTGGCTTTTTGTCGATGATGCATACCATGAACACACCCGTAAATTCCCGCATTAACGCCCTTGGCATGATGAGTGGCACCAGCCTTGACGGCGTTGATCTGTGCCTGGTTGAAACCGATGGTGAGAGCCATGTGGAGGTCAAGGGGCGTTACTATCGTGCGTATCCCGCTGAATTAAAGGCGCGATTGCTGGAGGTTTCGACCAAGGATATTCCGCTGGCGGATGTTTTGCGTTTGGAACGCGAGGTGACCGAACAGTACGCCATCGCCGTATTGGAGAGCGGGCTTCTGGCGGATGCCGACTTAGTGGGTTGTCATGGTCAGACCGTGCGCCACATGCCGGCGGAAGGTTTAACGTGGCAATTGGGTGATGCCAACGTACTGGCGGAGCGTATTGCGAGCACCAAAGCGGTTCCGGTCGTTATGGATTTTCGTCGGCGTGACATGGCGGCGGGTGGGGAAGGGGCTCCGCTGGCACCGCTTTTTCATGCCGTGATGCTGGGTAAGCGTGAGCGCGCGACCGCGATGCTGAATATCGGTGGTGTGGCGAATGTGACCGTCATCACGGCGGACGGCACCATTGCGGCGAGTGACTGCGGGCCGGGGATGGGCATGCTGGACAGCTGGATGCAGACCCGTAAGGATATGGAATTTGATGAAGATGGCAAGTTTGCGCGTGAAGGCGTTGTGAATGAAGCGTTGGTGAAGCGTGCCGTTGACGAGATCGGGTTCTTTCACCGGCCCATCCCCCGCAGTGCCGACCGTTATGAGTTTTACGGTGTGTTCGACTGGATGAAGGACATGAGTGTGGAAGATGGTGCGGCGACATTGAGTGCGCTGACCGTGGACGGTATTGATACGACCTTGCGCGCCATTGGTATGAGTGAGGGGGATGTGTTCGTGTCCGGCGGTGGTTCTTACAACCCCGTTGTGATGGACGGTTTGAGCGCGCGCGGTTGGAACGTATTTGATAGCAAGGCTATCGGTTGGGAACCTCTGGCGGTTGAGGCGGCCTGCTTTGCATGGTTGGCGGTGCGTCGGGTTAAGGGCTTGCACACGGCTGTGCCCGGCACGACCCGTTGCACCCACCCGACCGTTGGTGGCGTGGTGACGGCGTAGTGATGGTTGGTATCGGCGGTATCTTCAATAGTGTATTGCTCGGCGTTTTAATTGCGCTGGCGTTGAAGCACCGCAACTCGTCCCATAGTGATGATGAGTTGGGGCATTGGCGGTGGATCGCCGGGGCGGTTGGTGCTGCGTTTCCGTTTACAGAGGTGTTCCTTTATCTGATCAGCGCGGGGGCTATGGCGCAGGGGATGCGGGGCCTGACGTGGAGCCTGCTGCTGCTGCCTGTTTATGCGGTGGGGACGGCCGGATTTTTGGCCATGCTCTCCCGCAAGAGTTGGGAGCTTTTGCTGACCCCTGTTATCGGCGGGCTTATTGCGGCCTGGGTGTTGGCGGTATTGAGTGAGCCAGGGCTTTTCCCACTGGCATTGTTAGTGGACTGGCGTGTGGGGCTGGCCGTGTTGAACAGTTTCGATATCATTTTATTCGTGCTGTGTGCCGTAGGTGTGGGGATGGCGTACGCCTTCAAACAATATGACCGCGACCTTTCGCGTCTGACCTTGATGGGAGTGATTGCGTATGTGGTGATGGTGGGTTTCTGGAGTTGGCAGGCCCATGCGTTTGGTGAGAGCTATGCCAAGAGTTTGAATCTTGCCCATACCACGGTGCGTGTGGAGCCGCAGGCGTTATCGTCTCTCAACTGGCGGGTTGTAGTTTCTGAACCGAATGGGCGTGTGCATGCGACGCGTATTACGTTGAGCCGCGGGGGCAGCGCGCGAACCTCGAGTGTAGCGGAGAGTGATCCGTTCAAGCCGCGCGATGAAGCGGTGTGGAAGATCTATCGTCGGTACGGCGGTAAAGAAGTGAGCGAAGAGACCCAGCGGCAAGTGCGTTTGGCGTGGTACGGCTGGCAAAGCACGGCGTACGGCTGGCTGGGGCGTTTTAGTGTGTTTGAGCGCATGTATCTGCCGCAGGAAGTTGGGATTGGCGAAACCTGTGTGGGCTTCAGGGATATTCGGGCGGAGAGCAAGGCTCAGATTGAGCGTGGTACGTATGTGGTGTGCCCCGGGCGGACGCAGGTGCGTGTGTTCCAGCCGGATGGGCGCGGCATGATGCGCGAGTTGGTGGCGTATGAGGGTGTGCGTTACTAATGGCGAAAGGGATTGTTTCGCGGTTCTTCTCGGCGTTGGGCATGGCGTTTTGGGTGGGGCTTCTGACGTGGTTCGGCTGGTGGTTGGTGGCGCAGGCGTGGTATCTGATGGGACATGGCTGGCCGTTGATGGGCATTGCGCTGATGGTGCTGGCCCTCTTTTTGCTTTTAATGTGCGTGCGAGGTGTGTGGCTGGTGCTGATGCTGCTGGCTGGATACACGACGCCCAACCTTGCGCGGCGCGATTTTAGAAACACGCTGGCGAACTTCCTGATGGTTGTGAAGGCGGGTAGCTGGAAGGAATAGTGGTCAGTTGCTAGTCAGCGGCTAGTGTTTAAATTGCGGAAATTGAGGTACTCTGGTGACCAATAATAGAACAAGGTTGCCGTTATGAGCGAAGATACCCCAAACACTGATATCCAGACCGCCAGCCTTTTGCGGCGGGATATTCCAGTTGTGATCGCCGGACGCACCAGCCGCCAGCTGGGGCAGGACATTGCGTGGGGCTTGGGTGGATATTTGCATCCGGTGCAGATCGAAACATTCTCGGACGGTGAGATTGGTATTGAGCTGGATGCGAGTGTGCGTCAGCGCCAGGTGTTTATCATTCAGACCATGGCGGCACCCATTCATGACAACCTGATGGAATTACTGTTGCTGATTGATGCGTGCAAGCGCGCGAGTGCGGCGGAGATTACCGTTGTGGCGCCGTACATGGTGTATTCCCGGCAGGATCGCAAGGCGCGGCCCCGCAGCCCGATTTCGGCCAAGGTGGTGGCGAATATGATCGAGCGGGCAGGGGCGGATCGGATCCTGACGTTTGACCTGCACAGCGGGCAGGTGCAGGGGTTCTATGATATTCCGTGTGACAACTTGCCGGCTGCGGCGGTGATGGCACCCGTAGTGCAGAATGCCATGCTGGCGGATAACCCATGTATTGTGGCGACCGACATGAACGGCATGCACCGTGCGCGCAGTTTTGCCGCCCGTATGGGAGCGGAAGATGAAATTCCACTCGCTG
>QFOU01000075.1 GCA_003241595.1 Pseudomonas fluorescens | reverse complement strand
CGGCGTCGGCATTCCCGAGGCCATGCAGTCACGCGTGTTCGAAAAATTCGTGCAAGCCGATGCCTCCACCACCCGCAAGTACGGCGGTACAGGTCTGGGTCTCGCCATCAGCCACCAGCTGATCAACCTGATGGGCGGCACCATTCACCTGGAAAGCCGGGTGAACGAGGGCACAACCTTCACCATCCACATGGCACTCCCGATTGGCCCTCAACGCGAATCCACCACCACCTACCCGGAGCTGGAGGGCAAACGCGTACTGGTCATCGACGACCTCCCCATCAACCTCACTATCATGCAGGAGCAACTGCACCACTTGGGCCTCCACGCCAGCAGTACGCTCAATGGTAAACAAGCGAAGGAAATGGCCGAAGCCGCCGTGCGCCGTAATACGCCCTACGACCTCTTCCTTATCGACTACCTCATGCCGATGCAGAACGGCGAACAAATCGGGCAAATGCTCCGCCAGATCCCCGCCTATAACGACACCGCCATGATCATGATGTCGACCCCCGACAGCCAAGGCTACCAGAAACGGTTTGCCGAACTCGGCTTCCGTGCCCTGCTCGCCAAACCGTTCAGCACCACCACCCTGGCCGAAACCCTCACCGAAGCCCTCCGCAATGCAAGTGGCACACCCACCAACGAATCCACACGTACGGCCGCGGTCGGCAAAGGCAGCTACAAAGGCAAACGGGTTTTGGTGGCCGATGACAACCGCAGCAACCGCGAATACATCAGCACGCTGCTCGATGAAATGGGCTTCACGGTCGACGAAGCCATCAACGGCACCGTCGCTCTCAAAAAGGTGGCTGATAGCGCCAGCATCGGCGAACACTTCGACCTCATTCTCATGGATTGCGAAATGCCGGAACTCGATGGCCGCACCGCCACTCGCAATATCCGCGAACGCTTCACGCCGTCCGAACTCCCCATCCTCGCCCTCACCGGCCACACCGATACACAGGAGCTTGAACTCTGCCGCCGCGTGGGTATGAACGACTGCCTAGCAAAACCGCTGCGCCGCGCCGATCTCGAAACCGCCGTACGCCGCTGGCTACCCCAATCCACGCCTGAAAAACCAAGCAATCTGGAAGGTCGCAACATCCTGCTGGTGGAAGACAACCGCTTCAACCGCGAGTTCATGACCGAACTGCTCACTTCCACCGGTGCGACCGTCCATACGGCCGATAACGGCGTGGAATGCCTGCGCGTCCTCGCCCACCACCCGTACATCGAAGCCATCCTCATGGATTGCCAGATGCCGGAGATGGACGGCTACCAGGCCACCGAACGCGTGCGCCAGCGCCAGGCTTCCGGCGAATGGCCCTACATTCCCATCATCGCGCTCACTGCCAACGCCATGAAGGGCGACCGCGAGAAGTGTCTGGCGGTGGGCATGGATGACTACCTCACCAAACCGGTCAATCGCATCCAGTTGTTCAACGCCCTCAACCATTGGCTCAACCGCACACCAACGGTCGTGCAGGCCGAGTCCACGACCGCGACCGAACCCACTCCCCTGCCACCCGGCATCGTACTTAACTAAAACAAAGGATACTCTCATGGCCGAACCTGCCTCCCTCCCGCTCCTCGACCCCACACCAATGGCCGAACTCTGGGCCGCCTCGCCCACACGGGCCGCCAAACTAATGGGTTACTATCTGGAAGACCTCCCCACCCAAGTCCAAGGCATCACAGCCGCATTACAAAATGGAGAAGCCCAGCAGGTCGGCTCCATCGCCCACAGCCTCAAATCCTCCTCCCGCCAGATGGGCGCCCTGCAACTGGGCGAGGTCGCTTATCAGGTCGAACAAGCCGCCCGCAGCACGCCACCCAGCCCCTACCTGCCGCAATATGTCGAATCTCTGCTCGGGCTGGTGCAACCCACGGTGGAGGCCGTCAACCAACAGCTTAAAAACCATAACTAACCCGTTCTATCCCAATAAGAATAAGACCATGCGCCTCCTCCTCCCTTCGCTCTTCACCGTTCTCATTCTCGCACCCGCCACATGGGCCGAGGATACGCTCGACACTCAGCTCACCACCTCGGTGGCAAGCGTCCTCGATACCGGCGACACCATCCCCTTCGATGCCCTCAATTCCCAAGCCCGCACGCTGGAGCAATCACTCTCCATCGCCGCCCGCCACCCGCAGATCGAAGTCACGGAAGCCCAGCGGGAACAAGCTCGCGGCAATCTGAAATCAGCCAAAGCATCACGTTGGTTCACGCTCAGCGGAGATGCCGAACTCGGCCTCCAAGCCTACGATGAAGAAGATACGCTGGGGAATAACCAGACCGGTACCGCCGGCGTCGGTAGCCTCGGCCTCAGTTTCAACCAACCGTTGGTGGATGGCGGCCGTCGCAAGGGCGCCGTCAAAAGCGCGGAAGAGCAACTGTCCGGGCGCATCGAGAACGTCGCATGGCAACAACGCCTGCGCCGTTATGTCGCCGCCCAAGCGCATATCAACCTGTGGCTGGCACAAGAACTCGTGCGTAATAATGCCGACAACGTCAGCCAGCTGGAAAAGATCGTGACCGAGGTTCACGGCCGCCTCCAACACGGCGAATCCACCAAAACCGAAGTGGCGGAAGCCGAGGCGCGCCTCGCCACCGCCCGTGCCGTGCAGTCCGAGCGTGTCGCCGCACTCGGCAATGCCCAATCCGCCTACCTGCGGGATGTCGGCGAAGCCGCAACCACGGTCGAAGCCCCGGGCGATGGCACCGAAGCCAACACCACTCCCAGTAACATGCCGCACCCTCTGTTGGTCGCCGCCCAGCATAAGATCGAAGAAGCCGGTGGTAATGTGCAACAGAACGAAGCCGGCTACTGGCCCACGCTCGATCTGCGCGGCCGTGCCTCACACAACGCCTTCGCCGGCTCCAACCGCGAGAGCGACGCCTCGCAGGCGCAAATGACACTCAATCTCGGCTACACCTTTGTCGACCACGGCGTGGTCGCTGGCCAAACCTCTGCAGCCCGTGCCGCCAAAAAAGCGACCGAGGCCGAGTACCAGAACCTGAAGCTGGAAATCGAAGCCGCCCGTATCAACGCCGAAAGCAACGTCACCGAATCCCAACGACGCCTCGAAGAATCCACCCGCGCCCGCAAGGAGAGCGACAAGGTCATCACCAATCTGGAAGATGAGGTGCGTCAAGGCAACCGCACACTCCGCGATCTGCTCGATGCCCGCCGCGACCAACTGGCATCCTCCAACGCATGGGCGCAAGCCTACGCCAACCGCAGCCTGTCCAATTACGACCTCGAACGCTGGCGCTAATCTCCAACACAAAGCCCCTTCGGGGGCTTTTTAAGTTCAACCAAGACTGTCTAGCACTGTTGCCCCTGCGCAGGCGGCTACAAACCTTCATCCCGATACGATGAGACGAAGCATACTGGGGGAAGGTTTTAGCCCCTGCCTCACCACGAAGACTAGTAATCGTGCTTCCATTCTATACCCACACTCTGGTTCCCCACTCCATCGATCTTGGTGTTTCCAGTAATACTCGGCGTCAACTCGATCTCGGTCTTGATCTCGCGATCTTCCGGCTCGGTGCCTTGGCTGATACTTAGGAACACATCGTCGGTCAGGTATTTACCCGTCGTCACGGTCACATCATTCCCCTCGCCACCACCGATATCAAGGGTATCCACACCGAGGGTATTGCGCGCACGGTCAAGCAGGGTCGGCCCGCCGCTGTCCAAACCGGCCAGCACGCGTGTCGCCTGCGCCAGCTTCAAGGCTTCAAAGGCCGAGATATTGGAAAGCTTGCGCCCGAACAACAGCAGCGCCAGCACTTCGTCCTGCGGCAAGGCGGGGTCCGAGCTCAGGACGATCTTCGGCTTCAAGGCATTGCCGGTCACAGCCAGTGAAATATCGGTGCTCTGTGCGCGTGTGGTCGCTTTCACGTCAAGATAGGGCGAAGGCGGAACCGGCCCTTCAAAACTGATGACCGAATCGGTCAATTTCAAACTGCGGTCCAACAACGTGAACGTCCCGCGCAAAGCGGTGAGCTTACCATTGAGCTGTGGCGCACTGGCCGTGCCCCCCACATGGATATTCCCACCAAATTCCGCATCCATACCCCGCCCGCGCACATAGATGCGCTGGGGGGCATCCAGCGTCACATCAAGACGCGTGATGGTGGCAGGCCCCTCGCTCTTGCCATTGGTGTCGCGAATACGCACGGTCTCCACTTCGGGAATATCGCTGCGCCCGCTCCGTCCGGGTAACTGCACCTGCAACGGCCCGATGGTCAGATTACCGTTCACAAGGTGGTTCACCGCAATGCCTTTGACTCCCACACTGCCATCCACGGTTCCGGTCGCCAAACCGCCACAGAACAACTGGAAGTGCGCAAGGTTCGCATCCGCCTGCACCGGCATGTCGCCCTGCAAACCGATACTCCCCTTGGCATTCAGGGTGCCACCGGCCGCATCGGTGCTGGTCAGGCTTTCCACCATGATACGGTCACGCGCGCCCACGATCTCGGCATTCACACCCTGCAAGCAAATACCCGCACTCGCCAGACTGTAAGACCCGTCTTTCAGCGTAAACCGACCTCCCACATCCGGAGCCCCCAAAGTACCGCGTACCGCAGCACTGCCGCTCAGGGTACCATCCACCTGCATGCGGCTCGCCCACAGCAGCGGGTTGAACATCGCAAGAGGTACATTCGCTACAATGTTTCCACGCACGGCACTCTCCGGCCCGATATTTGCCGCAAACGGCCACAAGCTCAAACTCCCCCCCAGCGTCACATCAGCCGTTGCGCTGGCCTCGCGTGAACGCCCAACGGCAGTCACTGCCAGCGTGTTGCCACGCCACGTACCGTTCGCATCCACATTCAGGGGGTACATGCCATAGGTCGTGCTCATGTCCGTGCTCATCGTCACTACCGGCGCATCCGGTCGCCCGCGGACTGAGCCACGCGCGTTCAACACACCGCTCATATTTCCATCAGAAACCTTATCCAGATCAATGCCCGTCGCTTCTACATCCATCGTCACCGCCTCTTCCGACGCAAGTCCCTGTGCCCGCACAACTCCGCCTGCAATATC
>QFOU01000004.1 GCA_003241595.1 Pseudomonas fluorescens | reverse complement strand
GGGCGGTTCGAATGCGCCTTTGACGTTTGCCGGTTTGAGCGATGTGAATGTGGCGGGTGTCACGGACGGTAAATTCGTTAAGTATGATCTTGCCAGTAATAAATGGGTGCCCGGTACGGTGCGCGAGTTTGCACAGGCGGCATTACCAACCTGTACCACCGGGCAAGTTCTTACCGGCGACGGTACGAACCTTTCATGCGTGAGTGATGCTGGTGGTGCGGATGATCCGATCGACCTGGTTGAGCTTGGGGACGTGCGTACGGGGCCAAATACTAATCTTAACCCCTCTGATAATGATTTCTTGCGTTACAGTACTGCAGCCGGTCGGTGGGTTGCTGTACAGGATAAACTGGCTGGTACCCTTACGAGTGGAAGCTGGTGCCGGTTTGATGGGACACATGTAACCTGTGACCGTGGTGCGCCGAGCCAGTGTGCCACGGGTGAGGTATTAGGGTGGAATAGTTCGACCAATGCCTTTGTCTGTAATTCGGTGAGCAGTACGCTTGGCCTTGGGAGCATGGCCTTCCAGAACAGTGATGCGATCAGCGTGACCGGCGGTACCATTGATGGGACTGTTATTGGTGGCACCACCCCGGCTGCGGGCACGTTTACCAACCTGCGTGTGACCGGAAACCTGTATGTGAGCGGGACCCAGAGCATTGACGGTGTAAGCTTCCTGAATGGGGGTGTGATGGCGACCGGTACCGTTACCGCCACCCACTTTGTAGGAGATGGTTCACAGTTGACCGGGATCAATGCCGGCAGTCTTGCGGCAGCGGGTATTGCCGGTAGTGTGCAGTTCAAGGATCCTTCTACCGGTTCGATCTCGGGAACGCAGCATATCGTATGGGATGAGACTGCCAAGAACTTGAATGTACAGGGGACCGTACAGGTTGCCGGTACGGGTAGTGAAGGCTGCAATGCGACCACGCGCGGGCAAATGCGGATGGTGGAAGTGACCACCGGCGATTTCCGGTTGCAGGTCTGTCGTCCTTAACAGAAGTTGTGTTGGGAATGGATCGACGGGGCTTTGCCCCGTTCTTTCATGGAACTTAACAGAACGCAGGTCGTTTCTTGACAGAGCGAAGCGCTTGGTGTGGTATGGACCCCGACGCTCCTAAGCAACAACTCAATAAAGGGATTTCTCTTATGTCTAAATTTGCTAGCAAGTTTGTTTTGGCCACTGTTGCCTCTGCTTTTGCCTTAACCGCCTGTAGCGAAGGTTCCGGTTTCACCAGCGGTGATATCGGTACCGGTATCGGTGCTGTTTCCGGTGCCGTGATCGGTAGCCAGTTCGGTGGTGGTAGCGGTCAGACCGTTGCGGCTGTGGTTGGCGCTTTGGCGGGTGCATGGGTGGGTAACAAGGTTGCTGCCGGTATGACCGCCCAAGACAAGGGCTACTATAACGGTGCTGCTACCCGTGCAGCTTCTGCGCCGGTTGGCCAGCAAATTACTTGGTATAACCCCGAAAGTGGTAATCAGGGTACCATCACCCCGACCCGTGAAGGTCGTGACAGCAGCGGTTCTGCCTGCCGCGAATACCAGCAGACTGTAACCATCGGTGGTAAGACCGAGCGTGCTTACGGTACCGCTTGTAAGCAAGCTGATGGTAGCTGGAAAGTTATCAACTAAGGTTTAACCTTCTGAAAAAGCACTCTTCGGAGTGCTTTTTTGTTAGTGAACCGTACGGTTTATGGTGTGTTTGCTGCCACAGGTGATGATTGGAAGCAGGATGTAGGGAGGCTGTTTGGTAGTGGAAGACAGGGGGATGCGATAGGATGTTTCTAATAATATCCCGTAAAAACGGGGCCTAAGAATAAGAAAAATCGGGGGCGGCTGCCATGAAGCTGAGCTTCAAATATAAAATTATCCTTGCCTTACTTTTGGTAGGCAGTGTGCCGATGATGATTGAAGGTACTGTGAATGTTATACAGGGATACCGCGATATTCAGCGTGTGACGACCCAGAACCTGACCAACTCCCGCGATAATATCATCACGGCGGCGCGTTTGTATTTTGATACGGTGTTTGGACAGGCACGCACGATGGCGGCGAACCCTACCACGATACAAGCCTTGAAAGCGTTCAGTGCGGCGGTGAATGATTTTGATCCGGGCAATGTGCCGGTGAACATGGGCAAACTGCGTGAGCGTTATGTTTACCAGCAGGAGCATACCTCGAAGACCGAGGCGAAAGACATTGATGCGTGGATGCCTTCAGAGCCCAAGACACAGGCTCTCCAGACGCTGTATATTGTGAACAACTCCAACCCGATCGGGAAAAAGGATCTGTTGGATGCGGCTGCGGATGGCAGTGAGTATACGCAGGTGCATGGGCGTTATCAGCCGCTGTTCCGTGAATTCCTCAAAGAGTTTGGTTATTATGATATTTTCCTGATCGATGCGAGTGGCCGTATCGTATTCACGGTCTTTAAAGAAATCGACTACATGGGGAATGTGTATAACGAGGGTTACCTCAAGGAGAGCAATCTGGGATCGGCGGTACGGAAAGCTTTGGCAAGCACCACTGCTGGTGAAGTGTTTATTGAAGATTATGAACCTTACATGCCCAGCTATAATGATGGGGCTGCCTTTGTGGCCGTGCCGATCCGGGAGGGTGGCAAGACGATTGGGGCGTTGGCGTTCCAGCTGCCGTCGCAAAAAATCGATGCCATGTTCAAGAGTCTGGAGGCTTATGGGAAAGAGACCGACGGTTACTTTGTAGGACGTGATGGCAAAATCCGTAACGATATGCGCACTGTGGACGGGAATGACCTGTTGCGGAAATTGAAAGGTCAGGCGCTTGAAATGGTGCCGGACTTCTTTGGTAAGCCGGGGGTTAAGTATTTCAAGAACAGCCGTGAAGTGCCGGTGATTGGCGTGCATGGCACGTTGGATATTCCGGGAGTTGATTGGGCAGTTTTGGTGCGTACTGAAATGGCTGCGTTGTACGGTGAATTCATGGAAGAAGTATTGACCATGCTGGGTATTCTGGCTGCGGTAATCTTGACGACCTGTGCCGTAGGTGCGGTCATGGGTACCCGTTTGACGGCACCTGTGGTGGCGATGGGCCGGAACTTTAATGCCAGTACTGAAAAGGTTGGCCGGAGTACCGGTATGGTGAGTGATGCTGTGTCTTCGATGATTGCGGCAAGTGAGGAAACCAGTGCCCAAAGTACAGTCGTACGCCGGAATTCAGCGGAAGCTGCCGGATATGTGGGCGCGGTTAAAAATGCCGTGGAAGAGTTGAATACGTCGATTCATGATATTTCGCAGAGTATCAATGAGACCAATGTGCTGGTGGATGACGCCGTGAGCAAGGCCCAGCGCACCGACGAGGTGGTGCGTAAGCTCGGTGAGGCCAGTGTGCGCATTACCGAAGTTGTTGGACTGATCAATGATCTTGCGGCCCAGACCAACCTGTTAGCGCTGAATGCGGCCATTGAGGCGGCACGCGCCGGAGAAGCTGGACGTGGATTTGCGGTAGTGGCGGATGAGGTCAAGAAATTGGCCAGCCACACCAGTCAGGCCACCATTGATATTGGCGAGCAAGTCCATGAAATTCAGGATGTGACCAAGCAGAGCGTTGTGGCCCTGCAAGCGGTTGTTGAAGCGATTCACCGTATTCGTGACAACGCTACGACCGTGAGTGCGGCCGTGGAGGAGCAGAGCGGTGTGGCGCGTCAGATTGCCGGCAGTGTGAGTGACGCCGCCCAGCGTGTTGAAGAAGTTGATGACAACATGAACGGTATCGAGCAGGCCGCCAATGATACCGGTGTGGCGGCTGATCAGGTTAATCTTGCCGTGACCGAAGTGCAGACCGCCTTTAGTGAAATGAAGGGTTTGATGCAGAAGGTGCTGAAAGACATGGGGGTTAAGGTTTAATCTCGGGATTGGCCTTTCTCACGGGTGGCGAGTCCACCGGAAATGCGATAGCGTAGCGGCATGAACGCCCTGCAGAAGCTTTTCCGGTTGTACCGTACCTTGAAATACGTGCCTGCCGAGGCGTTGAAAGCTCGTATCATTGCGCGGGGGAAGCAGGTTTATTACAAATCTCCGCTCTTTGGTTTAAGCACGTTGCAGGCCTCGCTGGAACCTGCTGAGCCGATCTGGGTGGGGGTTGAGCTGGTGGCGGGGGATCCCGTGCGCGGTGCCGAACTGGCTGCGGGTAAATTTAGCTTTGTGGGCACTACCATTCCTTTGGATACGCCTCCGCGGACATGGTTGCCCTTGCAGGCCAGCCCGTTGTGGTTGTTCCATTTACATTACCATGAGTGGCTTGATGATTTACGTGCGGCTGGGCAGCGTGCGGTTGCGCAGAAGTTGGTTGCGGATTGGTTGGTGCACTTTGCCGGTTACCACACTGTCGCGTGGCATCCGTACCCGACCAGCTTGCGTGTTGTGGCGTGGCTGACCCATGGCGGTTGGTTGATGGAAGGTGCGGATGACGATCTTAAACTGGCGTTCTATGAAAGTTTGCAGCGTCAGGCCGCGTATGTGGCTCAGAACCTTGAGTGGGATATTGGCGCGAACCACCTGCTTAAGAACTTAAAGGCGATGATCTATGCCGGACTGGCATTTGAACAACCGGACATGTACGCGCGGGGAATGGCCGGCCTGTTGCATCAGCTACCGGTGCAGATCCTGCCGGATGGCATGCATTATGAGTTAAGTCCCATGTAT
Organism: Pseudomonas fluorescens; assembly: GCA_003241595.1. Taxonomy (GTDB): domain Bacteria; phylum Pseudomonadota; class Alphaproteobacteria; order UBA2136; family UBA6156; genus UBA6156. The sequence goes on along the minus strand of QFOU01000004.1, from coordinate 41,486 downwards.
CTGGCGCAAGTGTTACGGGATCTTCTAGATATACGTGCCGTACTGCGGAAGACCGGTGGGGCGCCCAAGATCATTGATGATACTGTCCGCCAGTTGGGAACGGCATTGGGCTTTTTCGTGCATGGTGACGGGCGTCTTGCCTTGTTTAATGATGGTGCGGAGCTGGATGAGGGGTTCCTTGCCCAGTTGTTACGTTTGAGTGGGGCAGATGATGCGCCTGATGCCTTGCCTCATGCCGGATATGCGCGTTTGAGCCGAGGGGGAACATTGGTGTTGTTCGATGCCGGAAAAGTGGGGCCGGATGAAAATCCCGGTCATGCCCATGCGGATACCTTAAGTTTTGAATTGAGTGTTGGGCGTGAACGGGTGATCGTGAACAGCGGCACCTATGCCTATCAACATAATCTGCGGAATGCATATCGTGCCACTGCAGCCCATAGCACGGTGAGCCTTGACGGGGCTGACAGTGCCGAGGTGTGGGCGAATTTCCGTGTAGGGCGGCGTCCACAGAATGTAGAGATGGTTGTGCAGGGTGGCGGTGAAGCTTTGCCGGGTGGGGATATCTGGGTGGAAGGTGCTCATGATGGCTATGCTTATGTCGGTGCCCTGCATCGTCGTAAGATCTTGCTGGCAGGGGACGGTAGCCGCGTGCGCGGTGAGGATGAAATCAGCTTCCGCAAGGCGTCGCGGCGCGTAAAGGCGCACTTCCATTTGCACCCTGATATTCAGGTGCGTTTGTTGAGTGATACAAGTGCCGAACTTGAGACGGCGCACGGGGTTAAGCTGGCCTTCAGTATCGAGGGAGGGCGTCTGGATGTGAGAGACAGCCGTTATGCGCCTCAATTTGGGGTTATGAAGCCCACCCGCCAGTTGATTATCCATGGCAGGGCCAGTGGACAGATGTGTCGCTTGGGCTGGCAGCTCCAGCGTATTTAGGTTTTGGGATTGTTTTTTCTATAATTTCGGCATTTTGCTTGTTGTGTGTACACACCTCTTGATGAATACATGCGGTATGCAGTATGGTGCCGCCAGAGATTATCTCGGCTTGCGGGCCGATGTGTAAAGGGGGAGACAGGCATGGCATCCAAGCGTGCGTTGAAAAAAGGTAGTGTTGCCAAGGTTGGTGGTCAGGATGTGATCCGTCGCGGTGTGGGGGGGCGTTTCGTCTCAACGGGTATTCCGGTTCAGGTGGATTCTGCCGCTGTGACCTCGACCGAGGTCCGTGCCGAGCGTGAGCCTGCGGTTATTATTGGCCCTACCCCTGCCGAGATTGCCCGTGATACCGAGCGTATGGATGCAGCTGATGGTATTCAGGAATGGGCGCCGGCGCCGGCTCAGTTGACCTGGTGGCAGCGCCTGCTGGCCAGTGTGCAGAGCGAACGCAAGGATCGTAAAGAGAGCAAGGCTGAGATGGCTGAACATCTGGCGGCCGTTAAGGCCGGTGTGTTGCAGGAGCTTGAAGTGATGGGTGCCAAGAAGGGTGTTTCTTTGAAGGGAAGTCCGTTCTCTACCGTCATGTTACCTGTGGCTCAGAAGAAGCGTCCGTCCCGCTGGGGCTACATTGCGGCAGCTTTGCTGGTGTGCGTCGGTTTGATGGTGTGGATCGGCAGCCGGGAGGATTCTCCGGTGGGTGTATTGGGCCAGGTTGAGACTGCCATGCGCAAGCATGATGTGCGTGCGTTCGATGCCAAAGTGGATGTGGCCAGTGTGGCAAGCAGTCTGGTGAACCAGATGTTCGGCATGCCGGAGGGCACTCCGGCCCAGATGCAAGGCATGGCGGCGCGTTTGACAGCGTTTGTGAAACCCGGCCTCGCGGACTCCTTAAAAGAAGAGATGCTGGCTGTTGTGGCTGGTGATGTTGTGTTGGATGACAGCGGCAATACCATGCTTGGCAAGCTGTGGCATGCCCTGGGTGCTGAAAAGGTGCGTGTGGGTAATGCCCGTGTGTCGGTCCAGGATGACAACATGGCGGTTGCCGAAGTTCCGCTAACGCGTTCCGATCTTGGTTTGACGCTGCCGCTGCAGGTTGTACTGGGCAAGGTCTCTGGCAAGTGGGAAGTGGTGGACGTACCGAATTTGACGGCTGTTCTGGGCGGTATCATGCAGGCGGAGCAGGAATTGGATGAGCGCCGTCAGCAGGCTGTTATGGAGGCTGCGGCTGCCAAAGGAATTCATAATGTGCGTGTAGAGAGTGTGAGCAAGGCAAAATCGCCGATGCCCGGTAGCTCGAACCTGATGGTGACGTTGGTACTGACCAATGAAGGTGGCGTTGCAGTTACCAACACCCAGATTGATGTTGCTTTTGGTGATGCGGCCGGTCAGCCCATGATGACCACCCGCCTGACCCTGGACGGTGATCTGCCGGCCAAGGCGCGTCGTGAGCAGGTGTGGAGTGTTCCTGTCAACCGCGAGCGTGCCACCGAGCGTTATGTGGCTGATTTACCGCTGACGGCTCTGACTGTGACGGCGACTATCGTTCGTTAGCAGGTGGTGCAAGGGGGCTCCTTCGGGGGCCCTTTTCTGTTTGGCGGGGAACGGTACGGCGCGTATGGTGGTTGCCATTGAGACAGGAGAATAAAAAATGCGTCTAGGTTTGGTTTGGGGTGGTGTAAGTGCGATTGTACTTGCTGGCTGTGCACAGCTTTCAGGTATTGATAACAGTTTGTACAACGTGGCGAACAGTGTAAGTACGCAAGACCGCATTACCGGTTCGCGGATCTTGGCGAGTGGGGATCGTGCCGCCCAGATCAAGGATTCCAATGCTGCGATGGATGCCGAGCTGGCTAAGTTGACGGCCAGTGGCGGAAAACTGAATGCTCAGGTGGATGCGGCGGGGTATGCCCGGTTGCAGGCCATCATGGTGCGGGTGCTGGCTGCGAGCCACTTTGCTTCCGAGGCCCCGCAGTGGAAATTGTATCTGTTGCCGGACGAACAGTTTAATGCGTTTGTGAACGGCGGTAGCTATGTGATGGTTTATAAGGGACTGCTTTCGAGCGTGCAGAGTGATGACGAGATTGCCGCTGTGATGGGGCATGAGATCGCCCACGTTGCTGCGAATCACGTCGGGCGCCAGCAGGCTTATCAGATGGCCAGCCTATTGCTGGACCGTGGCAAGGGGCAGAGTGATGCCTTTGGACAGAGTTTTACGCTGGCGCAAGAGCAGCAGGCGGATCAGATCGGGATTATGTATGCCGCGTTGGCCGGGTATGACCCAATGGCGGCCAGTCGTTTGTGGGGGCGTATGTATGCCCAGCAAGGGCAATATGCGGGGATGATTTCGGATCACCCCTTGAATGGTGACCGTGCGGTCTCGACCCAGCAGATCGGCAAGCAGGTGGAGCAATACCGGATCTCGGGAAAGGTGAATCCGGATGCGCAGGCGATTTTGACCAGTAATGTGTTGTGGCAAAATAATACTCTTCCTCAGCTTTCGGCGGGGCAAGGTGGTGGTTTGATGGCGGTGGCTCAGACCGCATGGACAACCTACAGTGAGCGTGAAAACGCACAAGGCCTGGCGGCTCGGCAAACCGCGCGTGCGGCGCACGTGAAAGCTGTTCAGGATGCTTTGGTAGTGCGCAACATCTCGGCCATGGGAGCTGACGGAGCTGTGGTGCAGTTGACTTACAATGGAGTGGCACCGCTTTCGAAGCTTGTGCTGGCGTTGAGTAATGGTAAGGCGCGTGTTCTGGCAGACGCCGGTACCGTTACCGCCGGACAAACGTTTGATGTGACCTTTGAGCAGGTGGGAAGTGGTATCGGTGGTGGTGGAAAAGTGACTATGGCGGTCGACGAAGTGAAGTAAGGAAAGGGGCTCAGGATGAGCCCTTTTTAAGATATTGCTTTCACTGGTAATTGCTGCTTGTTTTTTATGCAGATTGCGGGTGTCTGTGAAAGGGCTTTAGGGGCTGTTTTGCTTGCTTTTTTGCGGGTTTTAGCGTAGGTTGCGGCGTTAGTAAGAGAAAAGGAAATTCCCGATGAATGAAGCTACCGAGCGTACAGTTGACGAAGGCATCAGCGCGGATAAAATTGCCCAGGCGCAGGCGGCTTATGGTGCCGATAGTATTAAGATTTTGCGGGGTTTGGACGCGGTGCGTAAGCGTCCCGGTATGTATATCGGTGACACGGACGATGGTACCGGTCTTCACCACATGGTTTACGAAGTTTTAGACAACGCCATTGACGAAAGTTTGGCGGGATATTGTGACCGCGTCACCGTGACCCTGCATGCTGATGGTTCGGCTAGCGTACGCGATAACGGCCGTGGGATCCCAACCGATATTCACCCCGAGGAAGGTGTGAGCGCGGCTGAGGTTATTATGACCAAGCTCCACGCCGGTGGTAAATTCGACCAGAACAGCTATAAGGTTTCCGGTGGGTTGCACGGTGTGGGTGTTTCCGTGGTCAACGCTCTTTCCAGCCTTTTGGTTCTGAACATTTGGCGTGGTGGCAAGGCCTTTACCATGCAGTTTGCCGATGGTGAGCCGAAGTTCCCCCTGAAGGAAGTTGGTGAGACGGCGGAACGTGGGACTGAAGTGCGTTTTTACCCTAGCCCCCAGACATTTACCCAGACGATTTTCAATTACGATACCTTGTTGAACCGCTTGCGTGAGCTGGCCTTCCTTAACAGTGGTGTACATATTACCCTGCGCGATGAGCGTGAACTGGATGATGCCGGTAAGCCCAAGGAGAACGTGTTGTTCTATGAAGGTGGTGTGAAGGCTTTTGTGAAGCACCTTGACCGTAACCGTACTCCGGTCATGAGCCAAACCGTGTTCTTTAGTGGTGCCAAGGATAACATCAGTGTTGAGGTATCTCTGCAGTGGAATGATGGTTATACGGAAAATGTATATCCGTTCACCAACAACATTCCGCAGCGTGATGGGGGTACTCACGTTATGGGGTTCCGTGCGGCGCTGACCCGTATCATCAACGCTTACGCCGGTGAGAGCGGGTTGCTGAAAAAGAACAAGATGGACGCCGGTTTGACCGGTGACGATGCCCGTGAAGGTTTAACCTGCGTGCTGAGCGTGAAGGTTCCGGATCCGAAATTCTCCAGCCAGACCAAGGATAAGCTGGTTTCGAGCGAAGTACGTGCCGTTGTGGAAAGCATCGTGTTTGAAAAATTAGGTGCCTTCTTTGAAGAAAACCCTGCCGATGCCAAGGCGATTGTGCAGAAGGTGATTGAGAGCGCTGCCGCCCGTGATGCGGCCCGTAAGGCCCGTGAACTGGCCCGCCGCAAAAGCCCGCTGGATATTGCGAGCTTGCCGGGTAAGTTGGCTGACTGTTCTGAGAAAGATCCGAGTAAGTGCGAATTGTTCATCGTTGAGGGAGACTCTGCCGGTGGTACGGCCAAACAGGGTCGCGACCGTAAATTCCAAGCGATTCTGCCGTTGCGTGGTAAGATTTTGAATGTTGAGCGCGTACGCTTTGACCGCATGTTGGCGAGTCAGGAAGTGGGTACGCTGATCAAGGCGTTGGGTACTGGTATTGGTCGTGATGATTTCAATCTTGAAAAGCTGCGTTACCACAAGATCGTTCTGATGACCGATGCGGACGTGGATGGAAGCCATATTCGTACCCTGTTGCTGACGTTCTTCTATCGCAACATGCCGGAACTGGTGGCTGCGGGTCACTTGTACATTGCCCAGCCGCCGCTGTATGGCTTGAGCAAGGGCAAGACCCGTACTTACCTGAAGGATGACGCGGCGCTGGAAGACTACCTGAGCCGCACCGCACTGGATGATGCGAGCATTGTGTTGGCCAATGGTGAAAAGCGTATTGGTGCGGATGCCCATGCGACCTTCAAACTTGGTACAAAGGCCAAGCGTTTGGTCGAGCAATTGGCGAAGCAACAGTACCTGCCGGAATTCCTTGCCTGGAAACTGGCTGAAATTGGGGCGGGTGTTGATGTGCTGGATAGTCACGAAAGTGCAGAAGCATTGGTTGAGAAGCTGGCGGCAGCTCTTAATACCGGTTTGCCGAGTGATAGCACCAACTGGGCCGTTGAGAAAACCGAGACCCCTGATGGTCAGCCGCGTTTGATCATGCAGCGTAAGCTTGCCGGGATTCCGGAGCGTCGTACGCTGGATAAGGCGATGCTGCATGCCAGCTCGTATCGCCAACTGCTGGGCCTGCGTGATGAAGTGTTGCCGTTGCTGGCGGGTGGTTCTTATCAGGCCCGCGAAGGTAAGGAGTTCACCACTTGGTTTAACCCTGCTGCGATGGTGGATGTGATTTTGGCCGAAGGTCGTCGTGGTCTGTCGATTCAACGCTATAAGGGGTTGGGTGAAATGAATGCGGAACAGCTTCAGGAAACCACCATCAACCCGGATAACCGTGTATTGCTGCAAGTGACCATCAATGATGCGATCGTGGCTGACGGCATTTTCACCACGCTGATGGGTGATGTGGTTGAGCCGCGTAAGGACTTCATTGTTTCCAACGCGCTGACTGTACAAAACCTCGACGTTTAACGTTGGGGATTGCAAGCAGGGGCCTGAATGGCCCCTGTTTTGTTTGGAAGATATTCTTATTCGGGATAGAACTAGGTTTATGATGATAGCGCGTGCGTGGGTATTAAGAATTCTGCAGATATTGGGGCAGATGCGTACGGCTGTACTGTTGCTGGGTCTATGTGCTTTGGCCAGTATGGCGGGAACCATTGTTGTTCAGGGGTTACCGATTCAAGATTACGTTGCTGAGTATGGCGTTTTTGGTGCGCAGGTGCTCTGGTACTCGGGCATGACGGATGTGTTTCGGGCTTGGTGGTTTGTCGGGATTCTGGCGTTTTTGTTGGTGAGTGTAAGCGTGTGTGTGGTGCGCAATGGACCGGGGATTGGACGGAGTATCTTGCGCGTTCGGCGTGTACCGGACTTGCGGGGAAAGGGCATTGAGGCTACGGGGGAAGGGCTGAAACAGGCTGGTTTCCGGCAGATTGGCACCGTGGAAGGTGTTGAGGTTTGGCAGCGTGGCGTGATGAATCGCATCGGGTATTTTTTGGTGCATGTGGGAGTGCTGGGCGTGGCGGTGGCCGGATTGATCAGCGGATTTGTGGGCTGGCGCGGGAGTTTGAATTTGCGTGAGGGTGAAGCGGATAAGGTGGTGCTGGTATGGAAGGGTGTGGAGGCGACGCCGCACTTTTTGCCGTTTATGGTTGAGAATAAGGCGTTTGAGATCGAGCATTATCCGAGTGGGATGCCGAAGCGTTATGCTACGCATTTGGAGATGGATGGACGGACGCGCGAGGTTGAGGTGAATCATCCGGTGCGGGTGGGCGATTATGCGTTTTATCAAGCAAGTTTTGGTGATGGGGGGAGTCGTGTGAAGGGGCGCGGTGTAAACCTTGCAGATGGGGCTGTGGTGCCGTTTGAGGGGCAAATTTATGAGCGGTCGAGGTTGAGTGATGGCACGCGGGTGGAGTTGTTGGATTTCCGTCCGTTTACGGTGGAGACGTTCCCCGGGATGCGGCCCACGGATGTGGGGCCGAGTCTGGATTATCTGGTGCAGCCGGTGGATGCGCCGGCGGTGCAATTACGCGCGTATTTGAGTCATCCGGACATGGTGGGGGTGGCGGATGGCCAGCAAATTGGCGGGCAGAATGATGGGGCGGTGGTGTACCGTCCGGTGCGGGTGGGTGTACCTGCGGCAAGTGGCTTGGAGGTGGGTGTTTGGTGGCGGATGGTGGCGCGTTTGGTGGCGGGTGAAGATATGAAACATGTTGCTGGCAGTCAGCTGGCGGGGATTAAGGATGAGACCGTGCGGGTGGCGACGGGGTTGGCGTTGTTGCAAAGTGCTAAAATCGTTCAGGAATTGGGGCTAACGCACCTGTTGGTGTTGGAGGATTTCGAGCTGAAACGGTACAGTGGATTGCAGGTGGCATATGACCCGGGAGCGAACCTTTTCTGGCTGTTTTCCAGCCTTTTGGTGCTGGGGGTGGTGCTGATGCTGGGGCGGAAATTCAGCCGGGTGTTCGTGAAGGACGGGCGGGCGTACGTGACCTCTCCGCATGGGGTGCGGGTGGTGCGAGAGGTGGAAGAGGAATTGGCGTCGCCTCAGTAGGCGAGGGGGTTTGAAGAGATTGGGGTTTTGCTGAAAAAAGAGAGCGGTGTCGGTGGAAAAATTGCTCTGGGGTGTGGGTAAGTTTTTGGAATATTTTATGTTAGACGAAAAACCCTCGCCCTAAAAAGAGCGAGAGTGCGCAAGTCGGTTGTCGGATATTTAGAGGGTAGTGAGTTGCCAACCGTGGGTGGTGGGCTGGAAGTGGTAGGGGATGGCATTGTGGGCCTGGGTATAGGGGCCGCCCAAGCTTTGGTAGAGGGCGCAAAAGAAGGCGGAATGGCCGACAAAGAGGACGGTTTCTTCGGGGTAGGTTGCCAGCCAGTGGGCGATAGCCTCGCGGCTGCGTTGGCGGATGGCGTGTGTCGTTTCGCCATCGGCAGGCATGTAGGCGCTGAGCGGTTCTTCAGGCCCGATGCTGTACTGCTGGCGGAGATCGTCCTTCAAGTGGCCTTCGAAGCTGCCAAAGCTGCGTTCCTTCAGGCGTTCATCGTACTCTAGAGGGATGTTGTAGGTTTTCGCGATGACTTCGGCAGTGGCGGAGGCGCGTTGCAACGGGCTGGTGACAATGCGCGTAAAAGTGTGGCCGTTGAGGCGTGCGGCAGCGGCATGGGCTTGGGCAAGGCCGGTAGCGTTCAGGGGAATATCGGTATGACCCTGCATGCGGCCTTCCACGTTCCAGTCGGTTTGGCCGTGGCGAACGAAGAGGAAGGCGCGGGTGGGGGACATAAGGCTAGACTTTTTGGTTGCCGAAGCGCTGTTCCCATTCGGCGACCTGTTCGTCCGTGATCTTGGGGAAGAGCACGCCTTCGGGAAGTTTGAAGGTGGTGAGTTCCGGCAGGGTTTGCTGGAACGTCTTCAGGCTGTCTGGCCAGGCCCACGGGGTGTGGAGGGTTTCCGGCAGGCCGGCACGCAGCGGTACAGTGCTGGTGGGGGCGCTGATCTCCGGGAACAGGGCCATGATGCGGGCCGCCGAGAACGGCGCGATGGGGGCCATGGCGCGGGCGTAGAGGATGATGGTGTTGATGGCGAGGTTGAGGATGCAGCCCGCGCGCTCCTTATCGGTTTTGACCACCTGCCATGGCTCTTGCGAGGCGAGGTACTCGTTACCGGCGACCCAGAGTTCGCGGAGGGCTTCTTGCGACTTCCGCATCTCGGAGTTTTCCATGTGCGTGGTGTAGCGGCCGAGGATCTCGTTAAGGCGGAGGGCGAAGGCCTGATCGGCCTCGGTGGCGTTGGTGAATGCCGGAATGGTGGTGCCGAAGTGCTTGTTGGTGAGTTGCAGGGTGCGGTTGACGAAGTTGCCCAGCACATCGGCGAGGTCTTTGTTCACCACCCCCTGGAAGTCGGGCCACATGAAGGCGGAATCGTCGGATTCCGGAGCGCGGGCGATGAGGTAGTAGCGCCAGTAATCGGCCCCGTTGGGGATATCGGCCAGCAGTTTCAGTGCGGTGTCGGTAAAGATACCCACGCCCATGGAGGTGCTGAACTTGCCGCCGTAGTAGGTGAGCCAGTTAAAGGACTTGAGGCTGTCGACCTTCTTCCATGGCTCGCCGCTGCCGATGAGGGTGGCGGGGAAGGAGAGGGTGTGGAAGTAGACGTTATCCTTGCCCATGAACTCGGTGTAGTGGACATCCGGATTGCCGAACCACCAGTCTTCCTTCCATGCGGCGTCGTCCAGACCTTGTTTATCCGCCCACTCCTTGGTGGCGGCGATGTAGGCGATGGGGGCATCGAACCAGACGTAGAAGACCTTCTCGGCGAAGTCGTCGCCGAAGACCTCGGGTGGTACCGGCACGCCCCACTTGATGTCGCGGGTGATGCCGCGATCCTCCAAGCCTTCATCCAGCCATTTGTAGGCGATGGCCTTGCTGAGATTGGGCCAGTTCTGCGCGTCGATCCAGGTGCGCAGTTGCGGCACCAGTTGGGACTGCTTGAGGTAGAGGTGTTTGGTCTCTTTCAGTTCCAGTTCCTTGCTGCCGGAAATGGAGGAGTAGGGGTCGATGAGATCGGTGGGATCGAGTACCGAGCCGCAGTTGTCGCATTGGTCGCCACGGGCCTTGCCGTAGCCGCATTTGGGGCAGGTGCCCTCGACGTAGCGGTCTGGCAGGAAGCGGCCATCCACCTTGCTGTACAGCATGGTTTGGGTGCGGACGTCGATGAGGCCGGCGTCCTTCAGTTTTTGCGCGAAGTGCTGGGTGAGCACGCGGTTTTGCGGGCTGGAGGAGGAGCCGAAGTGATCGAAGCTGAGGCCGAAGCGGGTGTAGATCTCCTCCTGGAAATCGTGCCAGTGTTGGACGAACTGCGCGACGGGCGTGTTTTCCTTCTGTGCGGCGATCTCGACGGGGGTGCCGTGGTCGTCCGTTCCGCAGATGAAGAGGGTGGCGGAGCCATCGACGGCGCCCTGCTGGCGGCGGAAGCGGGCGTAGACGTCGGCGGGGAGCATGGAGCCGACCAAGTTACCGAGGTGCTTTACGCCGTTAACGTAGGGGATTGCGCTGGTGATTAAGTGCTTCTTCATAGCTGTACCTTGGACTTAGTTCCGAATTCCGGTGCTCGATGTAAACGCCAACCTTGCGGTTGGCGGACTAAGTGCATACTAGCAGGGGATGGGGGGGAAATCTAGCGTTACGCTTTATTTCGGCTGGTGTTTTTTGCCTTTGGGACGCCAGTTGACGTGGGGGTTGGGCATCTCGATGCGGGTGGGTTCGGGTTCGTCTTCCACGTAAGTGCCATTTTGCATGGCCTTGCGGTTGAACATGCGGCGGCATTTGGTACCGCAAAAGCGGATGGTGGCCCACTCGGACTTGTTGTTGCGCGTTTGCAGGATGGGGTCTCCGCAGTGTTCGCAGGGTTTGGAGATGGGGGCGGAGTCTTTGGTGGCCATGGGGGATATATAGGGCGAATACACTGATTTGGCTAGGGGCATGAGAAAGGGCGCCCCTTTGTGAGGAGCGCCCCCGCATCTCTGAGGCAGGACGACCTGCCGCGAGGCGGCGTCGGCTAGCCGAAACTAGGCGATCGCGGCCTTATTCGTGGAAGTGTGTCCCGAGATACCCTCATTTGTGATGCTATTCATTGGACCACCTCCTTTCGTTGTGTGCTGGATCATTGTTCGCCCTCCTTGCTTGTGTCCAGATGCCTCTTGCGGAAACACGTGGACGGTTGGCTTAGATGTATGGTGCCGTTTACTAATCGGACTGACAAGCGCAGAATATTTTTGGATGCATACCCCTGTGGCAGAGCTGCTGTTTCACATATTTACAGTGTTTTATTGATGTATATTGTCACTCTTGACATGTGATTGCTAATGCGGTTTTCTATAAAGGTATTAGCGACCTGTTGGGTCGACATCGATTGAAATGAGGAGAACATTCATGAATCCGGAGAAATTAACACAGAAGAGTATGGCATTGTTGAGCGAGGCGCAGAGCCTCGCGTTGCGGATGAACCATGGGCAAATTAGTGCCACACACCTACTGGCGGCGTTTTTGGAGGATGGTGAGGGCTATGGTGCGCAGTTGTTGGGTGCTGCGGGGGCGGATGTGACCGCGCTGGCCGGTCAGGTGCGTGTGGCGCTGGGACGGATTCCAAGTGTAAGTGGCAATGGTGTGCAGGTGGGGGCGGCGCAAGACTTGGCGCGCGTGCTGGCCAAGGCTGAGACCACGGCTGATGAGCTGGGTGATCGGTTTGTGGCCGCCGATGGCTTGTTGCTGACATTGGCGCGCGATGGTGGGGATGCGGCGGATCTGCTGAAGAAAGCCGGTGTGAAAGAGGCTGCGCTGAAAGAGGCGATTGTGAGCCAGCGGGCTGGGCATGTGGCGGACAGTGCCGGTGCCGAAGATGCGCAGGGGGCGTTGGCCAAATATACGCGTGACCTGACGGCTGCGGCGCAGAGTGGGAAGGTGGATCCGGTGATCGGGCGCGATGAAGAAATTCGGCGCACCGTGCAGGTGTTGAGCCGCCGGACCAAGAACAACCCCGTGCTGATCGGGGAGGCCGGGGTTGGGAAAACCGCGATCGTGGAAGGTTTGGCCCAGCGTATTATTGCGGGTGACGTGCCCGAGAGTTTGAAGAACCGGCGTGTGTTGACGCTCGACCTTGGCGCACTCGTGGCGGGGACGAAGCATCGCGGCGATTTTGAAGAGCGCTTGAAGGCGATCTTGAAGGACATCGAGAAAGCGCAGGGCGGGATTATTCTGTTCATTGACGAGTTGCACACGCTTGTGGGGGCCGGTGGTACGGGGGACGGCAGCATGGATGCGAGCAACCTGTTGAAGCCGGCGTTGGCACGCGGTGAATTGCGCTGTGTGGGGGCGACGACGCTGGATGAATACCGGCAGCATATTGAGAAGGATCCGGCGCTGGCACGCCGCTTTCAGAGCGTGTTCGTGGCCGAGCCGACGGTGGGGGAGACCATTAGCATTCTGCGTGGTTTGAAGGAGCGTTATGAGCTGCACCATGGTGTGCGGATCGCGGATGCCGCGTTGGTGGCGGCGGCGAATTTGAGCAAGCGCTATATTGCCGACCGCTTTCTGCCGGACAAAGCCATCGACCTGATGGACGAGGCGGCGGCGCATATCCGCATGGAAATCGACAGTAAGCCGAAAGAGCTGGATGAAGTGGATCGGAAACTGATGCAGTTGAAGATCGAGCGTGAGGCCTTGCAGAAGGAAAGTGACAAGCCGAGCAAGCAGCGGTTGAAGGATTTGGAGGCCGAAGTTTCTGGCTTGCAGAAGCAGAGTGATGCGTTGACGAAAGAGTGGCAGGAGGCCCAGCGTTTGGTGCAGGCGGCGAAGGCCTTGAAGCAGGCGCTGGAGGATGCGCGCATTGAGAAGGACAAGGCGGCGCGCGAGGGCGATTTGGCTAAGGTGGCCGAGTTGACCTACGGGCGGATTCCGGAGCTTGAGAAGCAAATTGAGGCCAGCCAAGGCCAAGATACCGGCGTGTTGAAAGAAGTTGTCACCAGCGATGATATTGCGCGGGTGGTGGCGGCGTGGACGGGAATTCCGGTGGAGAAGATGCTCTCGACCGAGCGCGAGAAGTTGCTGCGTTTGCCAGAAATTCTGGGCATGCGCGTGATCGGGCAACCGGCTGCGACGCAGGCGGTGGCGGAAGCCGTGCAGCGCGCGCGGGCGGGGCTGCAGGACCCGCAGCGGCCGATCGGTTCGTTCCTGTTCTTGGGCCCCACGGGTGTAGGGAAAACCGAGCTGGCCAAGGCGTTGGCGAACTACATGTTCGATGACGACAAGGCGTTGCTACGCATTGATATGAGCGAGTATATGGAGAAGCATGCGGTGAGCCGTCTGGTCGGTGCGCCTCCGGGCTACGTGGGCTATGAACAAGGGGGTGTGTTGACCGAAGACGTGCGGCGCAGACCCTACAGTGTCGTGCTGTTCGACGAGGTGGAAAAAGCCCACCCCGATGTGTTCAACATTCTGCTGCAAGTGCTGGATGACGGGCGTTTGACCGATGGGCAGGGCCGCACGGTGGACTTCACCAATACGGTGATCATTCTGACCAGTAACTTGGGCAGTGAATTCCTGGCCGCGTTGCCCGATGGGGCGCCTGCCGAGAGTGCCCGCGAGCAGGTGATGGCTGTGGTGCGCACGGCGTTCCGGCCGGAATTCCTGAACCGCTTGGATGACATTGTGCTGTTCAACCGCCTTGACCGCAGTGTGATGCGCGGCATTGTGCGCAACCAACTGGAAGGCTTGCAGAAATTGGTGGCGGCGCAGCAGATCGGCCTCGATGTGGATGATGCGGCGGCCGACTGGCTGGGCGAGCGCGGGTATGACCCGGTGTATGGCGCGCGGCCACTGAAGCGGGTGATCCAGACCGAAGTGCAGAACAAGCTGGCACAGCTTCTCTTGGGGGGCGAGCTCCAACAAGGTGACATGGTTCAGGTACGGGTTGTGGCTGACAAACTTGCGGTGGTGAAGGTTAAACGGCACTAAGCTGATAAAAAAAACCGGCTTAATGCCGGTTTTTTATGCGCCAACACCTTTCATAAACGCAGTGCCAATTGTTACTAAATCAGCTCCAATCCCAAGAAAATTAGCTAGTCTAGTCGTATTAAAAATGTGAAGTCGTTCTTCTTGAGATTTATTTTTAGTTTCAATCATCATTTGAAGCGCTTCAGTTATATACTCTGGAGGAGTATTTTGAGGCAATCCTAATTGCTCTCTCAAAGATTGGGGTAATTTTATTTCAATGGCTTGATTTGTGTTTGTTATCGCTAATCCATTAGCTCTTATATCAGCATCATGCGGAGCGCTAATTCCTGTTCCACAATTGTCAATTGTAACGTTTATTAGGTGTAATGGCATAATATAAGCTCCTTTTATCGGGGTTTGTATAGCCTAATTTGTTATTTTTATTAGGTCAAATTTATTTTGAGAGCTAGAACGCACTGACTTTGACGGTGAGGGTGTCGGTGTAGGTGCCGGCGGGTTGGAGGGCGGGGACGGTGCCTAAGGTGAGGCGGACGGGCACGTTGGTGCCGGTAGTGGGGGTGGTGCCGTTGTAGGTGGCGACCGAGACATCGGCTCCGCTGGCCAGATTGACACCGACGCTGTTGACGGTGAGGGAATAGGGGATGGTGCCGCTGGCGGAAGTGCTCCCCCGCCAGAGGGTTTGGTTACGGGCCGAGGCCATGGTGAGGCGGTAGCCATCGTTGCTGCGCACGACCATGTCGAAATCGCGCACCGCGCCGGTGGTGGCCGTGCCGAAATTGGCGGTGTAGCCGGTATTGCCGATGTTGAAGCTGCCGCCGGAGCCGGTGACGGCGACATCGACCGAACTGGCGACCTGCGTGCGGAAGGTGACGGGGGCGGTGGCGACCAGTGTGGCGGTGCCGGTGACGGTACCTTCGTAGAGTTCGAGCTGCACGTTGGTGTCGCTGTAGAAATTCCCGGCGTTACGTGGCACGACTTGGAGAGCCGGAATCCGCCATATGAAGCTGTGGGTACGGTTTTGGCCAAGACCCACGATGCCCGTAAAGCTGCCGGTGATGGCGTTGTTGATGCCTGCGGTGCTTTTGGAGAGGAGGGGGCTGGTATGTGTGCCATCGGTATAGGCGACATAGCCGAGGTTGGTGGCACCGGCCAATTGGCGGGAGGTGGCGCTGCCGCCGCTGCCTGCGGCCAGCACCACGAAGTAATTGCAGGTGCCGACGAAGATACCGACGTTGACGGTGAAATTGACGGTGGCGGAATAGACCGAGGTATCGAACGGGTTATAACCGCTGCCGCCCCCCGTGTAGGTGCTGGTGGCGGTGACGCCGCTGAGAGAGGGGGAGGCGCAGATGAGGGCGTGGGCGGGGGTGGTCCAGAGGGTGAAGGCGAGGAGGACGGAGAGGGCAAAGGTTCTCATTGGACGACCCCGCTGCCGGAGACGAATTTGATGGCATCGCGGCGGACGATGCGGTGTTCGCGTTCGGCCAGCATATCCACTTTATGTTCGCCGATATCGACCACGCCGGTGGCGGTGCCGGTGACCTCGAACGGAATGACGTGGCGGTTATTGGCAAGGATGAGGTTGTAGGCCCCGTGTGGCAGGCCGTGGACGTTGAACTGGCCGTTACGGTCGGTGAAGACGATGCGGTGGTGCTCGGACGTTTCGTCGGTACCGGAGGAGGGGCCGGTGGCGGGTTCGAGCAGGTTGAGTTCGTTGTCGGCCAGGGCTTTGAGAGGTGATTGGGGGTGGATCTCGCCCGCTTGCAGGGCAAGAGGATTGCCGAGGGCATCGACCAGACGGCCGCGCACGCTGGCGCGGGGTTTGACGTTGACCTTAAGGCGGGTACCGCTGCGGTATCCGGGGAGGAGCACCACGGCGCGCTCTTGGGTGGCTTCCCTGGTTTAGGTTGTGGCATCCGGCAGGACATCCACATTGAGCTGGCGGTAGAGGTAGGCGGAGAGGTCGGGCAGGACGGCCCCGCCGAGGGTGCCGTTGCGGGCTTCGTAGCGGGAGAGGAGCGGGCTGGCGGCGAGGGCGGTGGCGTCGTCCGGGGCATCATCTTCCGTGCTGGCATCGAAGTGGGTGTCGAAATGCGGGTTGAGGCCGAGGGGCACGTTGCTGTCGACAAGGGCGAAACTGTTGGCGACGGGGCGGCTGACGGCGAAGGCGCCATCGGCAAATACCAACGCGCTGGCGACGCTGAACTGGGTGGTGGTGCCGGTGGTGCTTTGGGTGCGGTCGGCATTGAGGCCTGCGGTGGTGGCCTCCTGCCGCAGGCGGATCTGGCCACGGTCGGTGGTGTAGGTGGCGGTGCCGTTGAGGTCGGTGCGGGTGTTCTCGGTGGTGGCGGTGTTGTCCTTGGTGCTACGGCGTTCCACCGCGAGATCGGTCTCCAGCCCCAGTTGGCCTTGGGCGGGGCGGCGCATCCAGTCGGCGCGGGTGACCTCGCGGCGGGTATCGTAGCTGGTGACGACGGTGTTGGCGGCTTCCGCACTGGGCGAGTAAGGCGACCACGTGAGGCCGAGCATGGCGCCCAAGCCATCGTTGCGGGACCAGAGGCCGTCGAGGTTCATGCTCCATTCGTCATCGAGGCGCCAGAGGAGGTTGCTGGTGAGGCGCGTGTCGTCGCGCTGGCTTCCACGCCCGAAGCGTTGTTGCCCGCCCAGCGTGAGGCTGAGGCGGGGGGTGAAGCCGCGTGTGTAGCTGGCGCTGAAGGTGGCGATGTAGGGATTGGTGGCTTTGGGGTCGGCAGGAAGGTTGAAGAGCGCGCCGCGATATTCGAGGCTGGTTTGCCAGGTATCCAGACCATTGGGGCTGAGGATGTTGCGGTAGTCGAGGCGGGCGGCCCAGTCGAGGATATCGGTGGCGGTGGAACTGCGGCGGCCATCGCGGCTGAAGGCGAAGTCGCCATGCAGCATGCCCCACGGGGCGGCGGTGCCGGCTTCGAAGCCCATGACCTGTTGCCAGATATCGCCTTGGAAGTTGGTGCCGACGGTGAGGCTGTCGGTGAGGCCGTAGCGCCAGAGGCCGGAGAACACGGCGCCGTTATCGTCGTTGCTGTTGGCTTGGGGAACACCGGCACTGGCGGCGTAGCGGGAGAGGCCTTTGTCGAGCAGTTCGCCATCGCTGATGATGGGGAAGGATTGTCGCTGGACGCGGCCGACGGCATCGGTAATGACCAGTTCGACATTGTTGGCGCCGTTGACCACCGGGAAGTCGCTGAGCATGTACGTGCCTGCGGGCAGTTGCAGGGTTTGGAGGCGGTTGCCGTTGACGTAGACATCCACTGTAGACGTGCTTTCCAGCGTAAAGCCGGTACGACCGCCGGGTTGGGTGACGCGGTAGGGTTGCAGGTCGAACTGGCGGGCCATGCCGACGCCGACGAGGGGGCGGTAGCGTTGTAAGCCTGCGATGGGGTAGGAGAGTTCGCCCGCTTGGTAGCGCAGCATGTTGGTGGGGTCGTCTTTGACGAGGCGGCGGTTGCGCGTGGTGAGGCCGGTTTGCTCGGCGCTGGTGGTGACTTGGGGCATGCCCATATTGCCGGTCATGGTGCGGCCTTTGCGCGGTTCGATGTACATGGCCTGCGCTTCGGCGACCCAGCCCTTGATGTTGATGGCGCCATCGGCTTCGGCGCGCATCGGTTGGCGGCCATTGGTGGTGGACATGTTCTTTTGGCGGGTTTCGGCGGCGTACATGTTGACGTAGGCGGAGACCTTGGCGGGGGCGATGACCTTGCCGGTGGGCACGCCGCGGGTGTTTTGCAGAGCCAGATGCTGGGTGGCCTGTGTGGCTGCAGGAATGGAGAGGTCGAGGGCGACGGATTGGGTGTTGTAGGTGAGTTTGAAGCCTTGGCGGTCTTCGTCCAGCGGCCATGTTTTGACGGTGGTGAGCAGCGGGCGCAGGCGGGTTTGCTCTTCGGGTTTGAGGAGGGGCTGGAGCAGGGCCCAGACATCGGCCGACCAGACGTAGAGCTGGCCCTTGTTATCGTTGACGGCGAGGGAGGTGAGTTGGCGTTCGTTGAGAATGACCGGCAGGCTAGTGAGCGTGGCGCTGCGACCCAGTGTGGGCCACAGGAGCAGCATGGCGAGCACCAGCCACTTAGAGGCCCGTCGTGAAATCAAGAGCGACCGCCTTTATTTCGTTCGTCGCGTTGGCGGGAAGGGGCACGCGCACCTTGCGCAGCCCGCCAGCCATGATGTTCTGGCCGTTGAGGGCATCCATGGGAGCGCCACTGAGGCTGAGGTTCTGGCCGGAGGTATCCTCCAGTGTGAGGGTCGGGTTTTTAAGGAGAGTATGGGCACGACCGGCATTGGCAAGTGTGAGGTCGAGCCAGCGTTGGCCGTGGTCATCGGTGCTGGTGGTGAAGGCTTGCACGTCGACCTCGTTGCGTGCTTTCGGCGGGGTGACGTAGAGCGCGGCGCGGTAGACCAGCAGATAGCGCAGGGCCTGTTCGGCGCTGGTGGGGAGGGTGTCGACGGTGGAGAAATCGACTGGCAGTTGTTCGGCAATCAGGCGGAAGGCTTGCTCGGTTTCAGGCATCGGTTTGGTCCATGTGACGCGGACGCGTTGCTCGGAGCGGGGGGCAAGTACGAATTGTTGCGGGTAGATGGTGAAGCTGTCGCTGTCGGGTTTATTCACTTCTACGCCATGGGTGTCGAAGGTCCAGCTTTCTACGGCCATATTGATGGCTTGCGGGGTATCGCCGGTATTGGCGAAGCGGAATACCTGACTGGTTTTGCCACGGGCGGGCATGAGCTGGGCCTTGAAGGGTTCGATACTGAAGGATGAAGCCAAAGAGGTTTGAGCAAGGCACAAGCCCACTGCGAGAAGGCAGACAAAGCGTTTCATGGGCATATTCCCTTGTTATTTAGCGGTAATGACGAAGTTGAGAGTTTCGGTATAGGTGGCGGCAGTGAGACCGGCGTTGGCGGCGTAGGTGATGTTGACGTCTTTGTTCACGTTGGCCGGAGCGGTGGCATCGGTAATACGCGTGGCATTGACGTTGCTGCCGTTATAGCTGACCGAGAACGGCTGGGTACTGCCGCCACTGGAGCGGAACTGGCCGGTGTAGGTACCGGAGTTGGTGCCGGTGATGTTGACGTAGTAGCCATCTGGCGCGTTGCAGGACTCGTTGACGGTAGCGACCTTGAGGTTGGTGTTGCCGGTGGTGAGGTCGGCAATGTTGGCGCCCGACGCGGGGGTGACCGTAATATTGCATTGTGAGGGCACCGTGGCGGTAATGACCACTGAACCCGTATTGGCGGCATGGACCGAGAGGACGACGGCCACCCCGGCGACCAGCACCGCAGCGGACAGAGAATGGGAGAGGGGAACGCGTTTCATGCACCCAGCACAACAGGTGCTGTGCTGCGATACAACTTAAAGTTGTTTTTAGTGCGTTCTGCACAGTTGGGTGTTGTGGTTTATGTGCACAATCTGTCGGAGGTCGGATTATCCGAGGTGGAAAGTGTACATTTCAGAGGGTTGGCGTGAGAAAGGCGTTGACAGGTGGGGGGGATGTGCCTATTTAGGCGTCACGGAGTATCCCCTGCCGCCTCCATTGGCAGTGAGGAGAAGCGTCCCCCGGCTGGTTTGAAAGCCGTGTTGGGAATATTAACGAATTGGAGGTTATGGCCTATGCCAACCGTCAACCAACTTGTACGCAAGCCGCGCGTTATCCAAAAGGCTCGTACCAAGTCTCCCGCCATGGAAGGCGCCCCGCAAAAACGCGGCGTGTGCACCCGTGTTTACACCACCACCCCGAAAAAGCCGAACTCGGCGCTGCGTAAAGTAGCCAAGGTTCGTCTGACCAACGGTTACGAAGTCATCGCCTATATTCCGGGTGAAGGCCACAACCTGCAAGAACACAGCGTCGTGCTCATCCGCGGCGGCCGTGTAAAAGACTTGCCGGGTGTGCGTTACCACATCGTACGTGGTGCATTGGATACCCAAGGCGTTAAGGGCCGTATGCAAGGTCGTTCCTTGTACGGTGCTAAGCGTCCGAAGCCCGGCCAAGCTGCCGCCGCTACGGGTAAGAAGAAATAGTTTTCGGTTAAGTAGGAGAATTACACCATGCGTCGTCGTCGCGCCGAGAAGCGGATCACCCTGCCAGATCCGAAGTACGGGGACATCGTCCTCACCAAATTCATGAACAAGGTCATGCTGGCCGGTAAAAAGGGCACTGCCGAGACTATCGTCTACGGTGCTCTGGCCAACATTGAAGCCAAGACCCAGAAGCCTGCGCTGGAAGTTTTCCACGCTGCGCTGAACAACGTTAAGCCGGAAATGGAAGTCCGTTCCCGTCGCGTGGGTGGTGCTACTTACCAGGTTCCGATGGAAGTTCGCCCTGAGCGCGCTCAATCCCTCGGTATCCGTTGGATCGTAGACCAAGCCCGTAAGCGCAACGAGAAGACCATGACCGATCGTTTGACCAACGAGCTGCTGGACGCTGTGTCCGGTCGTGGTGGTTCCTTCAAGAAGAAGGAAGATGTGCACAAGATGGCCGAAGCCAACCGGGCGTTCGCGCACTACCGTTGGTAAAAAAGAAGGAGCCGGATGGCTCCTCTTTTTTATCCAACGGAGATTCACCGAATTCTACTGGGAGGGGTGCTTTTCCGGTTTTTCTTGCCCTGTGGTGCTTACGTATTTGATGTACGCTGCGCTCCTCGGTCTGCGAAGAAACCGGAAAATCCCCGCCTCCCAGCGAATTCCCTGTGAGCCAGCCACGCCCGCCTGCGGCTGGCGGACTTTTTTGTTTAGGCCTTTGTGAATTATGGTATACATGGTTATCGAGGCGGCTCTGCGGAGCTTTTTGAAGGATCATCATCAATGTTTGCTAAGGTTTTTATGGCAGTGGCGTTTGCTATTGCGATCTTTGTGCTGGGCTACGTACTGTATGCCTATGTGCCGGCTCTTTCGAAGACTGCCCGGCTTATGTTTTATCTCGTGACGTTCTTCGTGTTGGGTTGCACGCTCTTGTGTATCTTCCTCGAAGAGGGGGTGACTCCGTACGGCATTTTGTTTCTGATGCTGTTTTGTGCGGGTTTAGCGGTGGCATGGTTGCCGACGCTGGCGGATACCATGGCGTTGGCCGGAGCGATAATCGTAGGTGGTTTGGCACTGGGTTGCGTTGTGGCCGTGGGCGCGCAGGTGGTGCGGGATGTGCGGGGCGCGCGCGAGATGGACAATTCGCCGTATGACGGCATGCCGTATCCGTAACATGCGAGGGTAAGTCCCGTTTTCCTGAGAGGGGAGGCGGGGCTTGTTTTTATTTCCTCTTTTTGGTATACATATTCTTATGCCAAAAATGGCGCTAACCGGCGCCGAGGCGCCATCTGGAGATGTTTTCTATGCGTAAACTCTTGAATAACATTTCGATCTTCCGTGGTGTGCGTTGTGCGGATGAAACGGCTGCTTCTGCTCCTTCTGCTGTTGCAGGGAGTGTTCCTGCATTGCCAAAAACGGTTGAGGAATTGGCTCATTTCAGGGCCGAGCAGGCTTATGAGAAGGCATGTGCTTTTCAAAGGCAGGTGATGGATTACAATCATGTGCTGATGACGACATTTGCCACGCGTTTGGCTCATTCGAAGCGGCACGACGACGGACGTATCAGCATTGGTAAGGAAATGCCGTATGATCTCTTCCGACATCACCTTTTTAAGGAACTTATCCGGAAGGAGTATGATGACACTCCCATTCCGCTTGAGAAAGCCCGTCTCGTCTTTTTGCCGTTCTTCCTGTTTCTAGACGAGTTGGGCTGGGAGATTGTTGAAGTGCGTTTTTCGCGCGGGATGATGGAGTCTCGTGATAACTTCATCTGCACATTCAGACCCAAGAACTAAATTATGCGATGAGTGGCCCCTGCTGTGCTTGGCATGGCGGGGGTTGTTTTTTTAGGGAAGTAACCTCATCTTACTGGTAACCAATTTCGGTGTTTCGGCTCCGAACGGGAGCCATCTGGAGGTCATCCATGAAAATTTTCAGTCTGCATGTTCTTCTGTTCATCTCTGGCATGGTGTGGGCGATGTTCTTCGCCAATTTCTATGCCGAACCGGTGAGCTGGATGTTGATCTACGGGTCTCTGTTGCTGGCGGTCGTGTCGCTGGTGATGGTGTTCGTGCTGAGTCGGGCCTATGGCTTGCTGGAGGATGTTCCCTCCTTCGCACTGCCGGGCATTTCGTTGCTGGCGGGCCTCATGTGTGCCGTCTTCCTGCGGGATGATGGCGGCTTGTGGGCGTGGGCCGGAGATGCCGATGCGGTGCGCTCGCTTGAACTTGGCGGCTTTGCTGTCGTGCTGGTGATGCCCGTTGTGGCTGCTGTTATCCATGCCAGTGCCGCGCGTCCGTTGTCGCGGTGATTTGTAACGCGCGTTGAAGCGATACCGACCCGCCCTCAGTGATGAGGGCGGGATTTTTTATGGGAGTGATTTGGTTCAAAGGCTTGCTTAAGCACTTGCCTATTCGGGCGGCATCCGGTATATCCCGCGGTAAGTTTCATTATAAGCAGGAAAGTACCACACATGGCCCGTACCACACCCATGAGTAAAGTCCGCAACATCGGCATTATGGCCCACGTTGACGCGGGCAAAACCACCACCTCCGAGCGTATCCTTTACTACACCGGCCGTACCCACAAGATCGGTGAAGTGCACGAAGGTGCGGCCACCATGGACTGGATGGCCCAGGAGCAAGAGCGTGGTATCACCATTACCTCGGCTGCGACCACCGCCGAGTGGAAGGGTTACACCTTCAACCTGATCGACACCCCCGGACACATCGACTTCAACATTGAAGTGAAGCGTTCGGTCCGTGTTCTGGACGGTGTTATCGCCGCCTTTGACGCCGTGTCCGGTGTGGAACCGCAATCCGAAACCAACTGGGGCCACGCCTCCAACTACGGTGTGCCGCGTTTGTGCTACGTCAACAAGATGGACCGCGTCGGTTCCAACTTCCTGCGTTGCGTGGACATGATGAGAGAGCGTCTGCGTGCCAACGCCGTTCCGATCCAACTGCCGATCGGTTCCGAAGACAACTTCAAGGGCATGATCGACCTCGTGGAGATGAAGGCTCTGGTTTACAACGGTGAAGAGCTGGGCGCGACCTGGGATGTTCTCGACATTCCGGCCGACATGAAGGCCGAAGCCGACAAGTGGCACAACAAGCTGGTTGAAACCGCTGTTGAATTCGATGACGACGCCATGAATGCCTACCTCGAAGGTAACGAGCCGAGCGTAGACACCCTCAAGAAATGCATTCGTAAGGGCACCGTGACCATGCAGATGTTCCCGGTACTGTGCGGTTCGTCCTTCAAGAACAAGGGTGTTCAGCCGCTGCTGGATGCGGTTATCGCTTACCTGCCGGCTCCGGACGAAATCGATGAAGAGAACGTCAAGGCTGAACTGCCCGATGGTAGCGAAGTGACCCTGAAGATTGGCGACGACCAGCCGCTGGGCGCCCTCGCGTTCAAAATCGCGACCGACCCCTATGTTGGTACCCTGACCTTTGTGCGTGTTTACACCGGTGTGATCTCCTCCGGTACCTCGGTTTACAATGCCACCCGTCAGCGCAACGAACGTATCGGCCGTATCGTTAAGATGCACGCCAACAAGCGCGAAGAAGTTACCGAGCTGCGTGCCGGTGATATCGGCGCCTTGATCGGTCTGAAGGACACCCGTACCGGTGACACCCTGTGCGCTGAAGGCAAGGACTACATGCTGGAAACCATTAAGGCCATGGAACCCGTTATTGCGATGGCTGTTGAGCCGAAGAGCAAGGGCGACCAGGAAAAGATGGGTATCGGCCTTGGTAAGCTGATGGCTGAAGACCCGAGCTTCCGCGTGTACACCGATGAAGAAACCGGCCAGACCATTCTGGCAGGTGTGGGTGAGCTTCACCTCGACATCATGGTGGACCGCCTCAAGCGCGAACACAAAGTTGAAGTGAACACCGGTGCTCCGCAAGTGAGCTACCGCGAAACCATCACCAAGAGTGCTGAGTGCGAAGGTTCGCACAAGAAGCAGTCTGGTGGTCGCGGTCAGTACGGTCACTGCTGGGTCAAGTTCGAGCCGAACGAAACCGGTAAGGGCTTTGAATTCGTTAACGCCATCGTGGGTGGTGTGGTACCGAAGGAATACATCCCTGCGATTCAGGACGGTATTGAGGAGTCCCTCAAGAACGGTATGTACGCCGGTTACCCCGTTGTGGACGTGAAGGCCACCTTGTTCGATGGTAGCTACCACGACGTGGACTCCTCGGAAATGGCGTTCAAAATGGCCGGTATCCTGGCTGTTAAGGAAGCTGCCAAGAAGTGCGCCCCGCAACTGCTGGAGCCGATCATGAAGATGGAAGTGACCGTACCCTCCGACTTCATGGGTGACGTTATTGGTGACCTCTCCAGCCGTCGTGGCCAGATCACCGGTACCGAAGACCGCTTCGGTCAGACCGTGGTGAAGGCTTTCGTTCCGCTGGCCAACCTGTTCGGTTACGTGACCACCCTGCGCTCCATGACCCAAGGTCGTGGTAGCCCGAGCATGGAGTTTGCTCACTACGATCCGGTACCGAGCAACGTAGCGACTGAAATTGCTGCGAAACGCGCTGCATAAAGAAGGGCCTTCGGGCCCTTTTCTTTATGCTGACAAAGGCAGGGGCCAAAACGGCCCCTCTTTACGTCGCCTCCTTCTCGCGTACTTATTTGTACGCGTCGTCGTCCTTGCCGCAAACAGGAACCGTTTGTGGCCGCCTGCGCGGGGGCTTCTTCTTCGTCGATGGGGAGGGGCGTTTTTGTGGGGCGGTTGTTTGAACTTTTAGACGTTGCGGTGCGTTAGGGAAGGACAACAAGGAAAGGATGGAGTCATGAAGGGAATTCTTCTGTGGCTGTGTGGCGTGCCAATTAGTGTCATCGTTCTGCTGTATATCTTTGTGTTCAACTAGGATATTCGACCCACCTTTGCGGTGGGTTTTTTGATAAAGCGGTTGCGCGGGGCTTGAGTTGTATGCAATTCTGATTGTGAACGAGAAACCACAGGAGACTGCAATGGACCTTGAGACCAAGCGTTTAATCATTCGCCCCTACGCCACGGCGGATGCTATGGCCTTGTATGAGGCGAAGCGCGATAGTCATGCCGAGTTGAAGATGTGGATGGACTGGGCGCAAAATCCGCCAAGTTTGGAGAGTGAGCAAGGGACGATCCTGATGTTTCATGCCAAGGCCGTGGCCAAGGAGGAGTTGCCACTGGCGATTTTCCGCAAAGACACCGGCGCGTTGGTGGGGAGTGGCGGATTCCGTTACAAGAGTGTGGATGTGCCGAGCTTTGAATTGGGGTACTGGCAAGCGACAGCACAATGTGGTCACGGCTTTATGGTGGAGGCGGTGAAGGCGCAGACTGCCGCGCTCTTTGGGCCAGAGTGGGGCGCGCAGCGTGTGATGGTGAGGTGTCATCATCTGAATGTGCGGAGCGAGAACGTGATGAAGACGTGCGGGTTTGCCTTTGAGGGTAGACTTTTGAATGCGCGGCGTCATGTGGATGGTGTGCTGGCGCATGACCTGATCTATGCCCATACGCCGGAGAGTTGGTCGAAGTTCTCGTTAAACCTTTAATAAAATGTATGAAAATCCCGCCGTATGGCGGGTTTTTCATGGGAGGTTACTGGATGACCCGACAGCAGATCGCAAAGGCTTGCGTGCAGGCTTCGTGGCCGTTCACGTCGTCGTAGGCGTCGACCATCCATGTGTTGGCGCTCCATGGAGAGCTACGGTGGAGCATGCCGCGGCTGGTACTGCCGCAGAGTCCGGAGCCGGAGCGTTCGGCCGAGGCGCCGCCACCGGTCATGATCTCGTCGCTATTGCAGCTGGCGTAAGAGGCGCGGTGAGGTTCGGGGTTCTGCGTGCCATCCACGATGCGGCAGGAGAGGCGGGCGGTCGTGGCGGCGGCCGAGCAGCCGCTGCCATCGGCGCCGGCGGTGCCGGGGGCATAGAAGCGGCCGCTTTTGCCACAGGTGGTGATCTGGTCGACCACGGCTTTCAGCATTTCGTGGTCGTTCTTGACGGCGCCGATCTGGCTGGAGAGGGCGCTCCATGTCATTTGTGTCTCCAGTGCGCCGCCGGCCGCGCGTTCCTGGGCATGGGGGCTGGTGAGAAGGGCGCAGGTGGCCAGTGTGAGGAGGAGGTGCTTCATGGGAGCGTCCTGATGTTGTTGCTTCCCATTTAAGATGCGGTGTGTATTGGGGTTTTACAATCTTTGGACGGGGCGGGGTGCGGTTTGATTGCGATGGGTGTGGTGCATATGCACAAACCCCGCCGTGAGGCGGGGTTTGTGTTGTGGTAGCCTATTCACATGCGTAGAGTTCGTACCACGTGGAGGTCGTTGTGACATTGCCACCATCGTTGCAGGATTGACTGTCGCCGAAGTGGACTTTGGTGCAGCTCGGTGGGTTATAGCTAGTTGTGGATTGGCTCACTGAGCGGGCACAACGTGTCGTATTGGTAGTGCAGAGGCGTGCTGTCACACCCTCGGCGTTGCCGCAGACGGGGTAGCCGGCCGGTGGGTTGATCCCCCGGGTTTTACAATTGAATGGAATTCCCCCTTTCAGATACTGGCAGCCGTAGCTTTCGCTGGTGGGGGCTTTTCCGACGACGACCCAGCGGGTTTGGCTGGCTTTAATGCAGGTATCAGTCGCAGGGGAATAGACAGCGCCCTGGTTGCCGCAGTTGACGATTTTAGTGACGCTTTGGGGGGTCATGCAGCCCTCGGCATCGGCTCCTTGCGTGCCGGGGGCGTACGTCATGCCCTTTTTGCCGCAGAGGACAACTTGGTCGACACGGGTGTTCACGGCATCGGATTTGAGGGATACGGCATCGATTTTGGCACTGAGGGCGCTCCAGGTCATTTGCGTGTCGAGGGCACCACCTGCGGTACGTTCCTGAGCATACGGCGCGCCGACCAGAGCAAGGCCGAGAAGAATGAAAATTTGGAATTTCATGGGATTTCTTTCTGTAGACAGACACAACCATGCCGGAATTGAGGCGGAGTTGAAATGTGGGAGGGGATGAAGACTTTACCCCGTGTGCTGAATATGCAAAAGCCCGCCGTGGGGGCGGGCTTTTGGCGTGCCAAGAGAACTACTCGGATTTGGCTTCGGTGGAAGCTTCCGGGTTGGCTTCGGCTTGGGCGGCAGCATCGGCGGCTTCGTCGGCCATGTTGCTGCTGCGGGTGCTGACCACGCTGACGATGGTGAGGTCGCGGTCGGTGACAGCGGCCTTCACGCCTTCCGGCAGTTTGACGTTGCTGAGGTGGACGCTGTCGCCGATGCCGAGTTCGGCTACGGACACAACGATTTCCTCAGGAATGCTGTCGGCGCGGCAGATCACTTCGATTTCGGATTCGATCAGCTGCATAACGCCACCGATCTTGATACCGGGGCTCACTTCTTCGCCTTCTACACGGACGGAGACGTTGACGTGCACGGTGCTCTTCGGGTTGTAGGGGATGAAGTCGACGTGCAGCGGGGTGTCGGTTACGGGATCGCGTTGGATGTCGCGGGCCAAGACCTTCACGGTTTTGCCATCGAGGTTCAGCTCGTGGTTGTGGGTGTAGAAGTGACCCTGACGGAGAGCGGCGGCGAGATCGGCAAACTTAATTGCGATGGACTGGCTGTCGGCGCCCTTGTTGTAGATCACGGCGGGTACGAAGCCGTTGCGACGCAGCTCGCGGGCAGCGCCCTTACCGGCGGCGGTTTTAGCAACAGCGGCGATAACCACTTTCTTGCTGGAGGTGTTGGGAGTCGCGCTCATGTGCGGGTATCCTTTATAAATGGCTCTCTTTCCGGCCGGTACAGCCCCATTGCTGTACAACCCGTTGCCCGAGACCCTTATAGGCTGCCTGCCTTTTACTCAGAAGGTTCTGATACGTCAAGTGCTTCGCGTAGGTTTTCAAGCATTTCGGCCAGTTCGGCATCCGAATAGGGTTTGGCTTCGGCATTGCCCCAGACCGGTTTGGGCCAGACCTCGTCGGTACGGAAGCGGGCGATGACGTGAATGTGCAGTTGTGGCACCATGTTGCCGATGGCGGCCACGTTCATCTTATCGGCGCCGGTGAGGCTCTTCAGCGCGAGTTCGGCGGCGCGGACTTCGTCCATAGCGGGGAGGTAGTCTTGCTCCGGCAGTTCGGACAGATCGCGGACGGCGGTGCGTTTGGGCACGAGAATAAGCCATGGGAATTGCGAGAACTGGCGGTTGAGGAGTACGCGGCAAATAGGGAAATCGCCGACCACGGCGCAATCGGTGGCGAGCTGGGGGTGAAGGGTGAACATGGGGAGTCTCCTGGGTGTAATTTCCGTGATTTTTATGGGGGATTTATACCCTGCTTACGGGCGGTTTGATAGATGTCAAATGACTTGCCAGTGGCACTAAAGCGGCCTATAACCCCGACCATAACTTGGTTATTCAGACAAAGCGGACCCTGAGACAAAAACATGCCGGTTGAACAAGCCACCCTCCAGACTCTTGAAGAGTTAGGCAATACTTATCGTTACGGATTTTCTACAGATGTGGAGAGCGAAACTGCGCCCGCAGGCTTGAGCGAAGAGACCATCCGCTTCATTTCCGCCAAGAAAGACGAGCCGCAATGGTTGCTGGAGTGGCGTTTGAAGGCGTTGCGTCGCTGGCAGAACATGACCGAGCCGCACTGGCAGAAGCCGCATATTACCCCCGTGGATTATCAGGCGATCAGCTACTACTCGGCACCCAAGAACTTTGGGGAGGGGCCGAAATCTTTGGACGACATCGATCCGGAAATCCGCAAGACTTATGAGAAGCTGGGGATTCCGCTGGCCGAGCAGGAGATTCTGGCCGGTGTGCAGCGCCCTGAGGGCAGCAAGCCCATTGCCGTGGATGCCGTGTTCGACAGTGTCTCGGTGGCGACCACGTTCCGTGAGGAATTGGCCAAGGCTGGTGTTATTTTTTGCCCGATCAGTGAAGCGGTGAAGAGTCACCCCGAACTGGTGCAGAAGTATCTGGGCAGCGTGGTGCCGATGGGCGACAACTTCTTTGCGGCATTAAACAGTGCCGTGTTCACCGATGGTAGCTTTGTGTATGTGCCGCCGGGTGTGGAATGTCCGATGGAGCTTTCGACGTATTTCCGTATTAACGAGCGCAATACCGGTCAGTTCGAGCGGACGCTCATTATTGCCGATAAGGGCAGCTACGTGAGCTATCTGGAAGGGTGTACTGCGCCGCAGCGTGATGAAAATCAGCTTCATGCCGCCGTGGTGGAATTGATCGCGTTGGAAGATGCCGAGATCAAGTATTCCACCGTGCAGAACTGGTATCCCGGCGATGCCGAGGGCAAGGGCGGTATTTACAACTTTGTGACCAAGCGCGGTGCGTGCCGTGGTGACCGCAGTAAGATCAGCTGGACGCAGGTGGAGACCGGGTCTGCGATTACGTGGAAGTACCCGAGCTGCATTCTGGAAGGTGATAACTCGGTAGGTGAGTTCTACAGCGTGGCGTTGACCCGTATGAAGCAGCAGGCCGACACCGGCACCAAGATGTTCCATATCGGCAAGAACACCAAGAGCGTGATCATCGCCAAGGGCATTTCGGCCGACCAAGGTGACAACACCTACCGCGGGTTGGTGACCATCGGCCCGAAGGCCACCGGCAGCCGCAACTTCACCCAGTGTGACAGTCTGTTGATTGGTGACCAGTGCGGGGCGCACACCATTCCGTACATCGAGGTCAAGAATGCGGGCAGCACCGTGGAGCATGAGGCG
Source organism: Pseudomonas fluorescens (assembly GCA_003241595.1). GTDB lineage: Bacteria > Pseudomonadota > Alphaproteobacteria > UBA2136 > UBA6156 > UBA6156. The sequence continues at coordinate 11,706 of QFOU01000004.1, read as the reverse complement.
ACCACCAGCAAGATCTCCGATGACCAGATGTTCTATTGCGCCCAGCGGGGTTTGAACGAGCAGGATGCGGTGAGCATGATCGTGAACGGGTTTGCCAAGGAAGTATTGCAGCAATTGCCGATGGAGTTTGCGGTGGAAGCGCAGAAGTTGCTGGGGATTTCTCTGGAAGGTAGTGTCGGTTAATGGTTTTTGCAGGCACTGAAAACACCAAAGCCCGCCATGACGGCGGGCTTGGCGTGGGTTCAGGCTTGGGCCTGAGCGGGTTCGGCTTCGGACAGCGGAGCGTCGGGTTCGACGAGGCGCATCTGGGCCAATTCATCGTGGGTGAGGCGGATCTCCTCACCGTCGAAGATGAGCGGCCTGTAATCGTCGCGGGGGTCTCGGTCGAAGTAACCGTGATTAACGGAATGCATGGTGTCCTCCCTGAGGAAACGTGTTGCGGTAAGTACTAGATAGCAATTTCAAGTTATAATTTCAAGTTGGAGTGACAAAACAGATGAGTGACATCCTGACCCTCAAGAACCTGCAGGCCCGTGTCGAGGATGCCGGTAAGACCATTTTGCATGGTTTGGACCTGAGTATTCCGGCGGGCCAAGTGCATGCGATTATGGGCCCGAACGGGGCGGGTAAGAGTACGTTGGGTTATACCTTGGCCGGTCGTGATGGCTACGACGTGGTGGACGGCGATATTCTGCTGAATGGTGACTCTATTCTGGAGATGGAAGCGGATGAGCGGGCGCGGGCGGGGTTGTTCTTGGCCTTCCAGTACCCTGTGGAGCTGCCCGGTGTGAATACCGCCCAATTTCTGCGGACGGCGCTGAACGCCCACCGTGCCGAACGTGGTGAGCCCGAATTGGATGCACTGGCGTTTTTGAAGCTGGTGCGGGCAGAGATGGCCAAACTTTCTATGAACGAAGACTTTTTGAGTCGCAGTGTGAACACCGGTTTTTCCGGCGGGGAAAAGAAGCGGTTTGAAATTTTGCAGATGGCGTTGTTCCAGCCGACCTTTGCCGTATTGGACGAGACCGACAGTGGTTTGGACATTGATGCGCTCAAGATCGTGGCCGAAGGTGTGAACCGTTTGCGCAAGGCTGACCGTAGTTTCCTTGTCATTACCCACTACCAGCGCCTGCTGGATTACATCAAGCCGGATGTGGTGCACATCATGGCGCAAGGCAAGATCGTGAAGAGCGGTGGGCCGGAGTTGGCGCACCAGCTGGAAGCCGAGGGGTATGAGAACATTCTGAAGGGAGCCGCCTAACCATGGCGTTAGCTGCTGTACGTAGTGCTGAGGTGGGCGTGACACCTGTGGTGCGCCCGACCCTGAATCTGCCCAAGGAGGCCTGGACCTTTACCAATTTGCAGCGTGCCGTGGACGGTTTGGTGTGCACCGAGCTGTGCACCACGCCGGGCTGTTTGGAAGCGGCGTTGCCAGTGGTGAGTGGCCCGCAGTATGTGTTCCATAATGGGGCGTTGGTGGAGAATATGTCCGGTAGTTCGGTATTGGCGCACGGTGTGAGCCTGACCACCACGGACGGTGATACTCCGCACAGCACGGATGCGCTGGACGGACTGGAATTGACTGCAGGGGTGCATCACACCCTGAACGTGACCGGTGTAGGGCGGTTGCCGCTGCACTTGATCCATGTGGCCAGTGGCGAGCCGAGCACCAGCCGCTTTACCATTGTTGTGGAACCCGGGGCTGAGCTGACGCTGGTGGAGCATCAGGTGGCCGCACCGCACTTTACGACGTGGCAGAATATCGGTGTGGATATCCAGATCGGCAAGGGGGCCAAGCTGACGCATAGCGTGCAGCAGATTCTGCCGCCGACCTGCGTTTTGACCCGCCGCACCCGTGTGGATGTGGCCGATGGGGCTGAGTATAAGGCGACGAGCTTCCAGTATGGTGCGGATATGAGCCGGATGGAGACCCATGCGGTCTTGGGTACTGCGACCAACTTCTCGCATATCGGGCTTTCGTTGGCGCGGCGTAGCCAGCATCACGCGAATTTGTTGCATGTGCTGCATCAGGGTGAGAGCAACGAGACGCATATTCGGCAGCGGAATCTGATTGATGACAAGGCGCATGCGGTGTTCCAAGGCAAATTCCATGTTGAGCAACTGGCGCAGAAGACCAATGCCTATATGCACTGCCACAACCTGTTGCTGGAAGATACCGCACGCACCAGCCATAAGCCCGAGTTGGAAATTTATGCCGACGACGTGAAGTGCAGCCATGGTGCGGCGACCGGTGGGTTGCATCCGCAGCAGCTGTTTTATCTGAAGGCCCGTGGATTTACGGCTCAGGCGGCGCGTGCGCTGCTGACGGTAGGTTTTGCACATGAGTTTATCGAGGAATTCCCGGAACTGCTGCACAAGAGCATGGAAGGTGCTTTGCAGGATTGGCTGGCCGGACGTGTGGATACTCAAGACCCGACGCCTGATTTTGGCATGGGGCCGATCACCCGTGATGCCACTGCCAATTACGAGCGTGTGGCTGACGACAGCGAAATGGCCGACGAGTAATTGCCGAACCATCGGGTTATGTGATTGACTGGGCGGGAAATAAGGAGACGTATCTGATGGATGTACGTGCGCAGTTCCCCGCGTTGGGTTTGCCGGTCAACGGCAAGCGTCTGGCGTTTCTGGACAGTGGGGCGAGCGCCCAGAAGCCGCAGGTGGTCTTAGATGCCCTGACGGCCGTGTTGAGTGGGCCGTATGCCAATATTCACCGTGGACTTTACCATAACAGTGCCGAGACCACGGCGGCGTTTGAAGCGGCGCGGGTGACGTTGGCGGCGTTCTTGAAGGTGGATACCCAGAGTTTGATCTTCACCCGCAATGCCACCGAGGGGGTGAACCTTGTGGCGCAGACGTGGGGGCGCGCTAATCTGCGTGAGGGTGATGTGGTGGTGGTGACCGAGATTGAGCACCATGCCAACCTTGTATCTTGGCAGTTGCTGGCGACGGAGAAGGGGCTGACGATCCGGGTGATTCCGCTGGCGGTATTGCAGGACATGGATGAGGCGGTATTGGCACCGTATCTGGATGGGGCGCGGTTGGTGGCGGTGACCCAGATGTCGAACGTGAGTGGTTTCCGACCCGATTTGGGCGTGTTGATCCCTGTGGCCAAGCGGGCGGGGGCGATGGTGCTGGTGGATGGGTCTCAGGCTGTGGTGCACGGCCCGCAGGATGTGAGTGCGCTGGGCTGCGATTTTTATGTGTGCACCGGACATAAGCTGTATGGCCCGAACGGGATTGGGCTGTTGTGGGGACGGGCTGAGATTCTGGCGGCGATGCCACCGTATCAAGGGGGCGGCGACATGATCGAGACCGTGGTGCTGCCGATGGGGACCACGTTTGCGGCGGCACCGGCGCGGTTTGAGGCGGGGACACCTGCGATTGCGGAGGCCATTGGATTGGCGGCAGCGGCGGAGTTTGTGACCGGGCTGGGTTGGGATAATATCGTGGCACATGAGCATGCGTTGGCGGTGAAGTTGAGTGAGGCGCTGGCGGGTTTGGAGTTTGTGGACGTGTATTCGCCGCACGGGACAGGAATTGTGGCGTTTAATGTGATGGGGGCGCATCCGGCGGATGTGGCGACCTTGCTGGACGCGCAGGGGGTGGCGGTGCGGAGTGGCCACCATTGCGCCATGCCGTATATGAAGCGGCTGGGGATTGAAGGGTGCTTGCGGGCGAGTTTGGCTTTGTACTCCTGTGAGGAGGATATTGAGCAGCTTGTGGTTGGGTTGGTGAAGGCGAAAGAGATGTTGGGGTAGGAATGGATGTTGTCAATTTGCCCAGTTATTTAAAAACGACATGGGATTTTCTGGCAAAGCACTCTGTGGATGGTGTTTTAGGGGCAATTGATTTTCATGCGGAACAGGCAGGTCCGACTGTCGGCATTACCATTATGACGCATGGTGATGAACCGGCTGGATTGGCTGCTGTGCATTATTTTTTGCAGCAGAAGCCACTGAATCAGATTTTGCGTCGGGGGCGTGTTGTTTTTTTAATAAATAATTTGGAAGCATCGCGGCGTTTTTGGGCCGCGGCATGTCTTGAAGATGTGCGAGCGTCACGGTTTGTCGATGTAAATATGAATCGTTTGCCGTTTGCTGATTTGCAAGGTCGAACTTATGAAGAACAGCGTGCTCTTGAGGTTTTGCCTGTGTGGCGGACATTTGATTACGCTCTTGATATTCACAGTACAACTCAGCCCACCCGCCCTATGGTGATTGTGGGACGTGGGCCTGAAGCGTTTAAGCTTTGTCGCACTTTTGATATGGACACGGTTTTGGAAAACATGTTGAACGTACAGTTGGGAATGCCTGCAATTGCGTTTTATGGACATGGGGCAACTTCCACGCTTGGTGTTGAGGTTGGTGGGCATTACTCTGAGCAATCGTTGCGGCGGTCTGTTCAGACTGTTGTCGAGTTTCTTGAAGCTTTGGATATGATTCCGGCCCTTTCACAAGATTTAGGGTATGAGCGTGAATTTTCTGATGCTTATTCGTATTATGTGTACGATGCGTTAGTGCTTCACCATCCGGAGGCTGAGTTAAGCCGCGTGTTTCTTGATTTTGAGAATGTTCGGGCTGGTGATGTTCTTGCGCGGGACCCTGAACGTGAATATTGCGCGACTGAGGATGGACATGTGCTGTTTGCTCCGCCGCAGACGCGAATTATGTATCCTGGCGAAGAAGCTTTGTTTCTATTGAAGCGAAGAGTCAAATTTGAACGGGGTTAAAGCTTGTTAGGAGTTGTGGGAGATTGAGAAAAGAACACCTCCCTGTTGGGAGGCGTTTTTTCAAATCTCTGGTGGACCCAAGCGGATTCGAACCGCTGACCTCTTGCATGCCATGCAAGCGCTCTACCAACTGAGCTATGGGCCCGTGTGCATTCCGGTTCGATTTGAAGTCGAGCGGCGCTACGGGGTGTGATTTACGGGTAGGCAGCGGCGTTGTCAAGAGTGATGAGAGATATCGCACCCCCTCTGGTTCGCTTTTTTTGGGTGGCGTAGGGTGCCCGCATGACGACTCGACCTGCCTATGCATCTGAAACTGATTTTGATTCAACATCTTATGGTGTAGCTGAAGCTATTGCGGGATTGGAGATGGTGACGTTGCGCGTGACATTAAATGTGGCGGGTCAGGAGCTTGCCCTTGGTTTACCGCGCAATGAGTGGTTGAAACTGGTGAGCGACTTTGTGCGTATGCCCGCCGATGAGCGTCAGCGCATGGGGGTCAGCATTCGAGAGGCGACCGCGGCGAGTCCGTTCCCTGCCGATGGCGAGCCGTTGACCCCGCGCCTGCAGCGCAAGTGCGACACCTTTGTGAATGATTGCATTCTGCTGGCTGCGCTGGCCGAATCCACCACCAGCCGCTTACTGCTGGACACTGCCGTGGAAAGTTATAAGCTGGTGCCCGGGCTGCCGCAAATCCCTGCGGCGGCGAAGGGAGCCTTCAATTAGAACATGCCTGAGCAATTACAAGCGTTTTTAGCGTGGTATCTGGCGCCGTGGCGGCGAATCGGTCGTAAGGAATTTGCCATTGCGTTGACCGTGGCCACCATACCGGGTTTGATTTTGATGGTGGTGGGGGTGGGGGATTCGACTGGCCACTTTTTCGGCCCCTTGATGAACCTTGCCAACATGGGGCAGGGGATGGACGCGGCCGTTAACTCTGGTGATGTGGCGGCCTTGCAGGGCCATATGAACAGCATGGGCAACAGTTTCAGCTCATTTGGCAACCTGTTGGGGGGCGGGCAGGCGGAGCAGGCCTTCCATGTGGATTGGTCGGGTGCCTTTAATAATGTACTGCTGCTGGCCCTGTTGCCGCTGACGCGGATGCGTTTACGGGACATGGGATGGTTCGGCAAGCAGGAGCTGGCCTTGACGTTGGCCTTCAACTTATCGGTATTCGGGAGCTTGGTGGACAGCCTGACCGGGTGGAACCCGTTGCCGATGGCCAGTTTGTTCGGGATCTTGAATTTTGGTGGCTATATGTGGCTGAGCATGGCAAAAGGGAAGGCCTATACGGCGGTGAGCGAGCGGACCGATTACACGCGCTCGGTCACCCAAGACCCAACCCGCATGGACCGTGATGATGACCGATACTGATACCCAGCTTTTTCCTGCTGATCTGAGCCGTAACCCGTTAGCCGGCGTGGCGGTGACGCTGGATGGCCCGACCAGCAGTGGTAAGGGTACGTTGGCCAAGGCGCTGGCGCGTAAATATCGCCTCAAGTTTTTAGATACCGGTGCCGTGTATCGCGCCGTGGCGCTGACCATGGTCAAAGCCGGTCAGGATCCGCATGACACCGTATTGGCGGAAGCGGCGGCCAAGAACCTGCAATTTGATTTCCGCCACAAGGGCGACAACGTATTTGGCGTGTGGCTGGACGGTGTGGAAGTGACGGAGGAGATCCGCAGCCTTGAGATCGGCTTGCTGGCCAGCGTGGTGGCGGTTCAGCCCGCCGTCCGTGCGGCTCTGAAAGAGTTTCAGGTCAACTATGCGGCCAAGTGGAAGCCGCTGGTGGGCGTGATTCTGGATGGAAGAGATACTGGTGCACGGATTTGCCCGCAAGCTGAGATCAAACTGTTTTTGACGGCCGACGTGGAAGAGCGTGGGCGTCGGCGTTGGCTGGAAGCGAGTGCCAAGGGCGATATGACGCCGCTTGAGATGGTCATTCAGCAAGTGGCGGCCCGTGATGCCCGCGACAAGGACAATACCCTTGTCTGCGAGGATGCGACCGTGATTGATGGTACCCATCTGGATGCTGCCGGTGTATTTGCGGCCGCGTGTGAAGTGATTGAGGCCAGGATCCCGCGTTAAATACATATACATTTACTGTGTATTCAGGGAGCCGGAGCGGCTCCCTTTGCTTTTGTGTGGGGTGGGGGCTTGTTTTTTCAGAGGATTGCTTTATATGCATACAGTATACGAAGTAAGGCCGTTAGGCTTTGCATCCAGATTATAACCCGAACGGTTATCGAAAAGGGAGGGCTATCATGGCACCTGTACAGGATCTACAAAGTTGGAAAAGCTGGCTGAGCATGCTGGCATTGGCCGGTGTGGTGGGCATGCTGGGCAGTTGTGCCGGCCAGCAGGTTAAGTATGTGGCCGTACCTTCGGTGCCGGATGCTCCGGCGACCCCTGTGTTGGCCCAATGTGCCAACCATGCCGCCCGCGCCCAGCGCGAGGCGTTTGGTGAGGCCTTCCGCGCCCTGCAATTCAATGCCAGCGGTCTGGTACTGACCACCCCCCGTCAGGCCGTGGGTAACCAGCAGATCGGCGCCATTTATGATGGGAACGGCCTGTGGTACGGACGTCCGGCCGGTACCATGGGTGAGCAGCGCGCCGTGCGGTTCCACTGCATGGTGAGCCCCATGGGGAATGTGGTCTACTCCTTCATTCGTGCTGAATAAGGTTCTTTGTAGTTAAGGCAGGGGCCAAAACGGCCCCTGATTTTTGTTTTGCCGACCCTTGTGTACGTTCGTACACGGCGTGATCGTTAGAAACAAAAACAGGAACCGCCTATTTTAGCTATTGGGGCCGCCTGCGCGGGGGCTTCTTCTTCGTAGTTGTGGATTGGGGATGTCGAGAGAAAAGGCGCCTTTTGGCGCCTTTGGTTTAGTGGGTTTTGGCTTCGAGGGCTTCGAGGCGTTTGAGGATCGCGTCGTTCTGCGCCTTCAGCGTGTCGTTCTCGGACTTTAGTTCCTTGACCGCGCCGAGGAGGAGCACGCTGAGTTTGTCGTAGGCGACCGCTTTGTAGCCGTCGGTATTCGTACGGACGAGGTCGGGATACACGGCTTCCACTTCCTGCGCGATCAGACCGATCTGTTCGTTCTTATCATCCTTGACCGGTGCCTTGGCATTCCAGGTGAAGGTGACCGGACGGAGTTTGGCGACGGTGTTCAGTAGCCCTGTCATGGAGTGGATGTTCTCCTTGAAGCGGGCATCCGAGGCACCCCATGTACCGGTGGAATAGGCGTTACCGGCGACGTAGAGTTTATAGCCCAGCGTGTTGCTGACGCCGATACCGACGTTACCATCATTTGTAATGATCATGCGGTCTTGGCCAGCCAGAGAGCCATTGGGAACCGTACGGAAAACAATTTGGTTACCGACACCGGTCGCTGTATGGTTTTCGGAGGCGTAGGTGCTAATGAAGTAATTGTCACGGATAGTACCGTCGGTATTGATCACGTTTGATGTAAAGAGTGAGCCCAGACTATCGCCGGATTGGGCTAAAGCACCTTCGCGAGATTTTTTGAAGACAAATACGGGGCCATTGCTGTCGGCGCTGGTACGTTCGAGTAAGATGCCGGCCATGGAGTCGCTTGATGCAACATGGAGTTTTTTGAGAGGCGAGGTTGTGCCAATACCTATAAAGCTACTGGAAGTAATGCGCAAGCGTTCGGTATTGTTGGTGTAGATGGTCATGTAGCCTGCATCTACGACGTTGAGTTGCAGGTTACCCGTACCACGGTGGAGGAGCTGGGAATCGGAATTGGCACCGCCGATACGCCATAGGCGGAGGCCGTAGTCGGTGTAGGTCGTGTCGCCGACGAAATCGATATAAGAGTTGCGGTTACCCGTTGCTCCGCTTCCGAGTTCGAGGCGGGTATCGTTATTGCCGCCGTAGTTAAAGAAGAGTCCGGTGGAGCTGATCTGAACCGTACCCGCGGTTTGGGCGATCACTTGTGCGAGCGTGCCGGAGGTGATGCGGTCGGAGTTTATGCCTGCGCTGGTGGCGAGGGATTCCCAGCCGTTAGAAGTGTTGGCACAGACCGAGAAGCTGCCGCCGCTATAGCGGATGGCACCGATACGGTAGGTATCGCACGTTTCGCCGCCATTCCCGAGGCGGAGGGTTCCGGCCACGTGCAATGTCGTGCTTGGAATGCTTGTATTGATACCGACGGCTCGTGTTCCATTGGCAACTGCCAATGCGCTATAATATGTGCCGCCGATGTTTGTATATACTTGGAATACGTTGCTTGCGGAAATACCAGGGTGAATGCTCATGGTGCGCAGTGTGGAGGAGGTATCCTGAGTAATGTCCACAAGGGAGTCGGAGCGACCTGTCCAGAGAATACCTTCACCAGAGCGTGTCGTTTTAAATGTTCCACTTACTTCTAGTGAGCTGTTGGGAGCCAACGTTCCGATACCGACGTTACCGTTGGTGGTGTTGATGACCAGGCGGTCTCCGCCGACACTGTCCCAGAGGCGGGTTAGACCGTTGGTCGCGTAGAATCCGGAAATGCGTGTTGGATTCGCCCGGTCGGCGGTTAGCCATCCGGATGGATCTCCGCGCGACATGGCGGTGCCGCTGATGTCCAGTGTATAGGTGGTGGGTTGGACTCGGATACCCACATTGCCGTTGGTGCCGACGATCAGGCGCTCTACACCCGCGGTGGCGATGGTGGCCGAGGTATTGTTGTAAGTGTAGACACCGGTGGTGCCGGAGATGATGCGGTCGGTAGTGCTACTGCCGGAGGTGGCGAGAGATTCCCAGCCATTGGTGGTGTTCTGGCAGATGGAGAAGGTGCCGCTGGTATAACGGATGGCACCAAGGCGGTTGGTATCGCAGGCTTCTCCGCCGTTGGCAATCCGCAGGGTGCCGGAGACATGCAGCACGGTTTGGGCGGTGGTGAGGCCACCGATGCCGACGTTGCCGCTGCTATCGAAGTTCATGATGGTGGTGTTGGAGGCCCCGGAGCTTGCGTTTACTGTCCCCATGCGGATGGCGAAGCGGTTGGGGTAGTCGATGAAGCCGTTGTTCCCTTCGCGGCCAATGCCCAATTGATAGCCTGTGGCATGGCCGAAGCGAATGCGCGAGATTCCACTGGTACTTGCATTAAGATTGGCCAAAGTGGAGGCGGCCGTGGTATCGGAGATGCGGAAGCTGCTGGTGAGGGCGCTGATGGTGCCGGAGGCGGCGATCATTGACGTACTGCCGGAGACGATACGGTCGGGTGTGCTGCCTGCGGTCACGGCCACACCGTTGATGAGAATCTGGGTGGCGGAGATGGTGCCGGAGACTTCGAGATGGGTGGTGGGCGAGGTGACATTAATACCGATTTTAGCCGCTAGTGAGGTGCCGTAGTCGCCAAAAATGGCATTGGCGATATTGAGTTGGTTGGAGCCGGTATTGCTGAACGGGCTAAGGTTGGTACCGATAACCAGGTTGTTGTGGCCGGTGGTAATGCCGGCGCCGGTGTTATAGCCGATAAGGGTGTTACTGTTACCCGTGGTAATGGCATTGCCTGCATAAGACCCGATAAAGACCGAGTTGGTGCTGCTGGTGTTGATGGCGCTACCGTAGCCGGCCCTATAGCCAATGGCTACCACGTGGTTCAGTTTCGTTGGGTTCTTGAGTGCGCCGCTGCCCATGGCTGTATTGTAACTACCGGTTGAAAGACCTTGGAGGGCTGACGTACCGACTGCGGTGTTACCAGACCCTGTTGCATTCGTGGCAAGTGCGGCCGCACCGAATGCTGAGTTCGAGCTGCCGGTTGTATTATATTGAAGTGCTACAGAACCGACGGCCGTATTCGCTAGCGCAGTGGTGTTGGAGGAGAGGGCAAAGGAACCGACAGCGGTATTTTCATCTCCGGTGTTGCTGGCCAGAGCACTCGCACCAAAAGCGGTGCTATTTACACCATTGTACGTCGGGTTGGACAGGGCGTTGATACCGAATGCGGTTGAATATTGGAGACCTGTCGACGCGCTCGTGATTCCGGAGGGGCCAGAGAGGTTATAATTTGCTTTATCATACTTAATATCGGTGAGGGAGGCGTAGGTAGATGCGCCGTTGCTGGATGCAATGGGTTGACCATTAATGGTAATGGAAGTGGCCGAAACCAGGCCGGAGACATAGAGGCCCTTACCATAATAGATACCGGAAGTGGAGACTGCGGTAATGTTGGTATCGCCCAGCATGACCTGATTGTTGGCAGTGGGTTGGGCGTTGTAGCCAAGGCCGGTGACGTTGGTGAACATATTGCTATTCACGGCCGAGTGTCCGACAGCGGTGACGTTGGCCCCGCCATTATTCTGCGCGGCAAAGTTACCTAATGCGATGACGGACGTGCCCGAGTTGTTGCGCGCCGCGCCGGACCCGAAGGCCACGACGGTGTTGGCGGTGTTGCTATGTGCGGCTTCGTCACCAATTGCGAACACGGCATCGCCCTGGTTGCCCTGGGCGGCACCATCTCCGAAGGCTAGCACGCCATCGCCCTTGTTGTATTGGGCGGCTTGGCGGCCCACGCCGGTGACGTTGGTACCTTCGTTATATTCGCCCGCCAGCCAGCCGATGAGACTGACCTGATCGACATTGCTGTTGCTGCCGGCGCCGTAGCCGATAACGACACCATCGGTATTGGCGCTGCTGCCGGCGTTGGTACCGATATGCACGGCCTGGCCGTTGTTGGCGAGATCGAAGCGGCCGCGGGTGTAGAGGCTCCCCGAAACACCCAGTGCATAGCCGCTGACCGGTTGGATACCGATACCGACGTTACCGTTGGTGCCGACCACGATGCGCTCCACACCGTTAGTGGCGATGGTGGCCGATGTATTGTTATAGGTGTACATGCCGGTGGTACCGGAAGTAATGCGGTCGCCCGAGGCACCGGCGCTTGTGGTGAGGGTTTCCCAGCCGTTAGTGGTGTTACGGCAGACATCGAAGCTGCCTGAGGCGTAG
>QFOU01000074.1 GCA_003241595.1 Pseudomonas fluorescens | reverse complement strand
GGCACCTGTAAACCCTTGCCACTGTACCCTACATGGGCTATCAACCATCAAGTCCGCGCCGTTTACCGGATAGTTTCGGCGTACCGTTAAGCCAATGTAAATTGGCAACACAAGATGAAAAGAGCAGGGGAACCCCGTATGAGCAAAGCCAGCCAACTCATTCGCTTCGGTCGCGATGTCCGCGCCGAGATCAGCCGTATTACGTGGCCCACTTGGCCGGAAACTCAGCGCCTCACCCTCATGGTGGTTATTCTGGCGGTCTTGGTAGGTGTCTACCTGTCGCTGGTAGATACCGCGATCGGTGCCGCCCTCGCTTACATTTTTGGCATCAAGTTCTAATTGTAGTTTACTGAATTTATAGAGAAAGTTTGTATCATGGTTGAGAAGAACGTCGATATCGTGTCCGAGCGCAAAGCTCTCGCCGCCAAGTCCGGCAAGCGCGCTGAAAAGGCCGAAGCTGAGCCCAAAAAGGCGCCTGCTAAAAAGCCCGCGGTCAAAAAGGCCTCCAAGGCCGCCAAGCCCACCACCGGTAAATCCGGCAAAGCGAAGGACGCCGATGTCCGTCTCGTCTGGGCACCGCAACCGGTCGAAAACTCCCGCTGGTACGTGGCCCAAACCGCCTCCAACTACGAGAAGCGCGTACAAACCCTCATCCGCGAAGCCGTGCTGCTGCAAGGCATGCAACGTTTCGTAGAAGATGTGCTGATCCCCACCGAGCCGGTTGTAGAAATCAAGAAGGGCGTCAAGGTCACCGCCGACCGTAAATTCTTCCCCGGCTACGTACTCATCAAGTGCAACCTGACCGACGACGTCTGGCACCTGATCCGTTACACCCCGCACGTCACCGGATTCTTGGGTTCCGAGCGCGGTAAGAAGCCGTTCCCGATCTCCGAGACCGAAGCCCAGCGCATCCTCAACGTGATGGTGAACGGTGCCGAGAAGCCGCGCAGCATGCTCAGCTTCGAAGTGGGCGAGAACGTCCGCGTGACCGATGGCCCGTTCGCCAACTTCCAGGGCGCTGTGGAACTGGTGGACGAGGACAAGGAACGCCTTACCGTCTCCGTCTCCATCTTTGGCCGCGCCACTCCTATCGAGCTGGACTACAACCAGGTCGAAAAAGCCTAGTGCTTACCAAAAGAGAGAAGGGGCCGAATGGCCCCTTTCTTTTAGGTTTATAAGGAATCCATCTGCGGAGGCTATGGGGTTGTAGGGGCTTGCCCCTGTACCCGCGAAGCTGTCATCCCGGAATATGGTTGGGTCGATTCTGGAAAAGAATCGGGGTATCAATGAACTTGCCTGGTTCCTCTAAACCGTCCACCCAATATACCGCAGCATATAAGGGGTCGCCCACGCATTCACCTGCGGCAACGTCGCCACCATGCACGCTCCCATCACCGCAAACGCAATCACCAGCCACAGCGTAATCCAAACCCCCTCCGGCAAAATCAGGATATCCGCAAGGTCGGCCCCATCGCCCACATCCTTACCATCAATCAGGTGTAACGGCGCGCGCAACGCATTCAACATCACGTAAATGCCAGAGAACTGTAAAAACAGCGGCAACCAAACCCCGCTCACCTGCAAAATCGCCAGCAAATAGGTGCCACTAATAAATAGCAAAATCACCCACGTCCGCCAGTCGCGCGCCCAGAATACAAATACCACCGCCAGAATCACCAATTCAATCTTCAGCCATGTTGTCACACCTTCACTGCCCGCCAGCCATCCGGCCATGTAAAGGAATCCACCCCAGAGAGAGGCGCCCGTGTACCCCATCAACAGAATAAGAATGCGACTACCCCCACGCGTATAACAACAGCCCGCCCCATTGAATTCCAGCTCAATGCGGGCGATCTTGCCACCACTCACCAGGCACGCCATGCCATGGCTAAACTCGTGGTAAAAGGTTTCAGCCCACTTCAACGGCCATCCCAGACGACTCTTGCTGAGCAGAAGCGACACCACCACCATTACGCCAAACAGCGTCTCCGGCCACCACGGCCCACCCATATTGATATCCGGTAATAAATCCATCAAGAATCACTATCCCCAAAAAGCGAAAGGGCGGCAATGCCACCCCTCCATAATCGCTTAATCGAGCCACTTATCTACAAACGTAGCGAGTCGTGTTTGCATCGCTTCGTGTTGTTCGAGCTGTTCTGGGGTGAAAGTAATTTCACCTTTAGCCAGCCGCTCGAGCGAATTCAGTCGACGTCTCATGCAGCGTTCAACACGCTTGTTTTCAAGGTACATTTCGTACCGTGCAGAGGAAGAGAAATCAAACGTTGCTTCAGCCATTGTAATCTCCATGAGGTGAATGGCGTTGAGATGGGTTGTTTAATAAATTATGGGGCTCCAAACACCCATTTCAACCCCTAACGCCGCTTCCGCCGTGTGGCCGCACTGCCGCCCTTTTTGCCTTCGATTGTCCCGCCAGATTTGCCGCCGAATTTGGAACCGCTCTTGGCATGCGGCTTCATACCGGCCTTCGCCCCGGGCTTCTTGCCAAACTTGCGCTCGGGCCGCACCGGCCGCTCCATCCGCGCACTCCTCTCTTCCGGCATGCCAGACGAGGAGGGGGCAGGCATCACCGGCATCCCATCCTCTCTAAACGAACGCTTTCTCGTCTCCACAAATACATTATCACCTTCGCCTGCAAGTCCGAACGTCAACCGCCCGCCCAACGCATCGGCTTCCTTCAAGGTCACATTTACCTTGTTCCCCACGCGCAAGGTGCCCTTGCCACGCGTCTTCCGCCAGCAGGTCTGCCCACCCACATACACCCAGTCGCGGCCCAAGTCCCACTTCGGAAGCAGTCCCTCAGCTACACCTTCAACTGCCACAAAACAGCCAAACGGCACCACACTGATGATGATGCCCTCGAACTCCTTGCCCACCAGCCCCGCAAAGTGCTGTGCCACCATGCGGTCGCGGCTTTCCCATTCCGCCTGCTGGCTCTTGCGCTCGGTGGCATTGATGATCTCCGCCACCCGCGCCAACCCCACCATGGCCATTGCCTCATCCTCTTCGCCCTTGTTCAGGCCCATCGCCTGCAACAACGCACGGTGAACCACAAGGTCGGCATACCGCCGGATAGGGCTGGTAAAGTGGCTATACAGCGGCAGCGCCAGCCCGTAGTGCCCAATATTGCTCGGGTCATACTTGGCCTGACTCTGGCTCTGCAACACCGCCCGCAACAACGTCTGCGCGGCCGGGTGACCATGGATCTGAGCCACCAACCGCGCCCATGCCTTCGGCCCCCCGTTCGGAGCCGGTACGGTGAAGCCCAACGGCCCCAAACTGCTCTTTAAATTCTCCAGCTTCTCACGGCTTGGCTCGGGGTGAATCCGGTACAGCCCGCCACCCTTCATGCTCAGCGTGGTCGCCGCCGCCACATTGGCCAGAATCATCAATTCCTCGATCAACCGGTGGGCTTCAAGCCGCGCCCGTACACCCACCTTGACGATCTTCCCGTCCTTTACGTCCAGCTTCACTTCCGGAATATCCAGGTCCAGCGCACCACGCTTCTCACGTGCCGCCTGCAACGTCGCATAAGCCGCCCGCAACCCTTGCAGAGCCTCACCAATATGGCCTTCAACCACACCCTTCTCGCCCTCGAAAACCGCTTGCACCTGCTCATACGTCAACCGCGCCGCACTGTGGATGCATCCACGCTTGAACGCATGCTTTACCAGCCGTCCCTGCGCGCTGATCCACATCTCAACCCCCAGCACCGGCCGGTCTTCCTTCGGACGTAAACTGCACAGGTCATTCGAAAGCCGCTCGGGCAACATCGGAATCACACGGTCGGGGAAGTACGTGCTGTTCCCACGCAGAACAGCCTCTTTGTCCAGAGGCGAACCCTCCTTCACATACTGCGCCACATCGGCAATCGCCACGATGATGTGGTGCCCGTCGCCTTCCCATTCTTCCGCCCATACGGCGTCGTCAAAGTCGCGCGCGTCGGCACCGTCAATGGTCACAATGGGCAGCTTGCGCCAATCCTCGCGCTTGTCCTCGGCATTCCATGTGTAGGCTTTGAGCTTCTCAACCTCAATTTCTACTTCCGCAGGCCATTCATGCCGCAAACCGTGGTTGCAAATGGCCGCCCACGTGGCTGCCTCATTCGCCGGAACCTTCTTGATCGCCACCAACCGCTTGCCGTGCGCACTCTCGGGCACCACCTCGGCAAAGTCACCGTGTTCCAGCGTCAACTCACCTTCCAGCACTTCAAAGTCGATGTTCACAAGGTCGCGTTGCAGCACGCGGCCACGCAAATACGCACCTTCGCGTAATACTTGCGCTACCATGGTGCTGGGGCGCTCGCTGGCCGGTCGCGGAGAGCGGGCAGGGGGGCGATCGCCCTTGCCGCCCCGTCGGTCGCGTCCACCGGCGCGGCTACCTTTATTAAAGGAGGCTCGGGAATCATCTTTGTGCGGGTTGCGGGGTTTGGGGCCGTAGGGGCGTGTGCGCGATTTCATGTGCCTAATCTCGCACATCCTTTTCAATCCTAACACCAAAAAACCAGAGACTAGACACCAAGCCCCAAACCACTATATGTTCCGCTTCATCTAAACGGCATTTAAAAGATACGGAGTTCATCATGTCCAGCCTCACCCAACGCCTCGAAGGCGCCATCAACTCTCTCAAGCACGAATTCTCGGGCCTGCGCACCGGCCGCGCCAGTGCCGACCTGCTGTCGCCCGTTATGGTCGATGCCTACGGCTCCAAAATGCCGCTGTCGCAAGTCGGTACCGTCGGTGTCTCCGACAGCCGTACCCTCACCGTCAACGTGTGGGATAAGTCTCTCGTCGCCGCTACCGAAAAGAGCATCCGCGAATCCGGTCTCGGCCTCAACCCGTCGTCCGATGGCCAGCTGATCCGCATCCCGCTGCCGGAGCTGAACGAGCAACGCCGCCAGGAGCTGGTCAAGCTGGCCCGTAAGTACGCCGAAGAAGGCCGCATCGCCATCCGTAACGTCCGCCGCGATGGTATGGATGAAGTGAAGAAGATGAAGGAAGAAGGCTTGGGCGAAGACGATGCCAAGCGCGAATCCGACAAGGTGGAAAAGGAAGTCGAAGGCTTCATCGCCCAGGTCGATACCATGCTCACCGCCAAGGAGAAGGACATCATGACCATCTAAACAATGGTCATGCGCTCCTAGCCTGTCCCCCTAAATTGGCTTGATTTTGCATACAATCTAAGGTATCCCCCTCGGTATGAAAGAACATCTCCCCACCCACGTCGCCTTTATCATGGACGGTAATGGCCGTTGGGCCCAGAAGCGCGGCCTTGCTCGCTTAAAGGGCCACTCGCAGGGGATTGAGACCGTCCGCACGGTCT
>QFOU01000073.1 GCA_003241595.1 Pseudomonas fluorescens | reverse complement strand
CCTTGCGCGCCTTGATGCCCAGCAAGCCAAGTTGGAAGAAGGCAAATGGCGTTTGCAGAACGTATTCATGCTGACCCCCAAGCAGCAGATTGTACGACAAGACGAAGTAACATTGCCGACCAGCCTGACCCCCGAACAGATTCAGGCCAGTTTCAACCCGCCCGGTACGCTCGACATCTTTGAACTGCGTGAATTTATCAAGACCCTGAGCGACAGCGGCTTTAAGACCGGCCGGCACGCCATGGCCTACCAGCGCCTGCTGGCCCTGCCCTTTATGTGCATTGCCATGTTGCTGATTGCCGTACCGTTCGGTTTACGCTTCACCCGTACGCGCGGGCTGGGGATAGTCATCATCTCCGGCGTGTTGATGGGCTTTGGGTTCTACTTCTTTGGCAACCTGATGGCGACATTCGGCCTTGCCGGACGTTTGGATGTGCGTCTTGCCGCCTGGCTTCCTGCCGCCATGGCAAGCCTGCTGGCTGTGGCCCTTATGCTGCAAATGCGCGAGGAATAGGCGCCAGCCCTTCCGGTTGGCGTGAACAGCATTGACGCACCGTAACGCTTGGGTGAAACTGGCGCGAAATCCAACAGTAAAAGACGCCATTTCGCGCCCCACTCATGCTCCCTTCCCGATTTTTTAGTCCTTTGACGTTTGCCGCCGCCATGCTGTGCATGGGCGTTGGAGTTTTACAGGCACAGGACGATGCCAAGAACATGCCGTTTGATCTGACGGCGGACAACATCAGCTACGATGTCTCGGGCAGTCTTGTTACTGCCACCGGTAAGCCGGGTGAGCAAGTGAACGTGGTCAGTCAGCGCGGCAAGGTATGGGCCGACAAGATCGATTACGACCTGAACGCCAACACCGTAACCGCTATTGGTAACGTGACACTTGTCAACCCCGACAGCACCACGCTGGTTGTTGAGAAGCTTGAGTTGACCGGTGATCTTCAGCAAGGTGCGCTTGACCAGTTGCGCCTGCGCCTGCCGGTATTGGGTGAAATTGCACAGGCGGGTACCGCCAAGATCTCTGGCACCACTTATACATTGACGGATGTGACGTACTCTCCGTGCAAGGAATGTATTGGTGACCGCAAGCCGTGGAGCCTGAATGCCGACCAGATGGTGTATAACAAAGATGCCGGCGACATGACCTATAAGAATGCCGTGATGGATGTTTACGGTGTTCCGGTAATGTACCTGCCGTGGTTTAGACACCCTGTTGGCCCCAAGCAGCCTAAGAACGGCCTGCTACCCCCGCAATTTGGTACCGGTGACAACCTTGGCCCGAACATCACGCTTTCCGGCTACGTATTCAGCCCTGCTGAGAACGCGGACTATACCATCCGTAACCGTTTGATGGCCGACCGTGGTTCGCAGTTCATGCTGGAGCGTCGTCAGAGTACCTTGACCACCGACAGCGATATTCGTGGTAGCTACCTGAATGATACTGAAACCGGACAGGTACGCAGCCATTTGAAAATTGATGCCGAGAAGGATCTGACCTCGACGCGTCGCATTGGGATCAATGGGGAAGTGGCCAGTGATGACACTTACCTGACCCAGTTCTATGACCGTTACGACCCTTACCTTGCCAGCACGGCCTATGGTGAGGATGCGGGTGACCAGCACTATGCCGCCTTGAGCCTGACGCACTTCCAAGACCTGAATATCAATAACCGTCATAGCGAGACGGGTCAGGTTATGCCGCACCTGCAACTTGACCGTTGGTTTGTGCCTGAATTCGGCGGACAGATTGACCTGAGTGCCGATGCCCTGAACGTTTACCGTAGCAACGGCGCCGAAAGCCGTCGCTTTATTACCGGTGCCGAATACAGCCGCCCCTTCATGATGATGGATGGTAGCAAGGTGACCCTGGGTGCCTCGGCCCGTGCCGACCTTTATATGGTGGATAATGCAGCGAACGAAGGTAACGTGACACGCTTCCTGCCTGAAGCCACTGCCATGTGGGAAAAGCCGTATATCTCTCCGGAAGGTAACCACACCATTGCGCCGCAAGTTATGGTGGCATTGAGCCCGCGTGGTGGGAACAGCGGTGACCGTATTCCGAACGAAGACAGTGCCAACTACGAACTGGCCACCAGCAACCTGTTTGAAACCAGCCGCTTTGCAGGTTTGGACCGTGTCGAGACCGGCCCGCGCATCATGTATGGTGTGGACAACCGCTGGGGCAGCCCTGACCGTACGGACTTCCGTATCTTCCTAGGTCAGAGCATTCGTCAGTACGACGACACCACCTTGCCGCAATCCGGTGGGGCTGCGACCAATGTTTCTGACTGGGTGGGTATGATCGAAGCCAACCCGAACGACTGGGTGGGTTTGAACAGCCGCTTCCGACTTGATAATGCCACGTTCAATCTGCGTCGTGTAGATAACGGCATTACCCTTGGCCGCAAGAACAACAAGAGCGCTTACCTGAGCGTAACGCACTCGTACCTGACCAACGGGCCCGAGGAACTCTATGCCGAATACAACGTTCCGCTTACCGATCAGTTGGCCTTCCGTGGCCGCGTGCGCGACGACATGGCAACCAACACCCTGCTGGAAGGCAGTGGTGGCCTGGTATGGACCCGTGATTGCTATGAGATCGAGTTTTCCGTGCGTCGTACCGGCTATGAGAAGAGCGACCTGCAGCCGGGCACCGATTACCTTGTTAACCTGAGACTGCTTACATTAGGGAGCGAAGACTAATGACCCATATCCGTAAAATTCTCGGCCTGCTGGCTGTCACCGTTGCGCTTATCAGCCCCCTTTCCGGCTTTGCGGCTGACCGCATTGTGGCGGTTGTGAATGACCAGGTCATTACCCAGAACCAGCTGGATGCGCGTACGACCTTGAACATGCGTACACTCGGTTTGGTGTCTCCGAAAGATGCCCAGCGTGCGGCGGTTCAGCGTCGGGCCCTTTCGACATTGATCGATGAAGAATTGCAGCGCCAGTACGCCGCGACGGCCAAGTTGAAGGTTACCGATAAAGACATTGCGGCCGCGCGTGAAGAGGCCATAAAAGCTGTTGGCGGCGAAGCCAACTTTACGAGCCTGACCAAGGGTCTTGAAGGTGCGACCAAGGAAAAGCTTGCTGCCGAGACCTTGTGGAAGCGTATCATCGCCCGTGACATTCAGCCGCGTGTGCAAGTAAGTACTGCCGAGGCTGACCGTTTGATCTCCGAACTGGCCAAGAGCCGTCATGTGCTTGACCGCGAGATCAGCATCATCCAGTTGAACGTGGAAGATGAGAGCGGTAGTGAAAAAGTCCAGCTTGATAAGATCACCGAGCTGAAAAAGAAGATCACCGACGGCGAGACCTTTGCCGATATCGCCCGCGCGAACAGCGATGACAAGAGTGCGGCCAAAGGTGGTAATCTGGGATGGTTCAGCAGCGGTGAGCTGAACCCGCAGCTTGAAGGTGCGCTTGATAAAATGCAGCCCGGCCAAGTGAGTGATCCCATTCGCACACCGTTGGG
Source organism: Pseudomonas fluorescens (assembly GCA_003241595.1). GTDB lineage: Bacteria > Pseudomonadota > Alphaproteobacteria > UBA2136 > UBA6156 > UBA6156. The sequence continues at coordinate 2,139 of QFOU01000073.1, read as the reverse complement.
CTGGTACTTGGTGAAGCTTGAGAACGTACGTACCACCAAACCGGTTGAAACCGGACCTGTGACGCAAGTGGATATCTTCCTGCTGGCCAGCCAAACCCCTGAGGATGCCGCAGCCGCCAAAGACATGGGTCAGAAAATTGATGAACAGGCCGATGAGCTGAAAGACACCGCTGCCGTGCGTAATTACTTCAGTGGTGGTGGCTACACCTCCAGTTTCCCTTCCAGCACCGCGTTGGGATGGATAGCGGAGAGCGACCTTGACCCAACCCTGCTTGAAGTTGTGAAAAAGACCGAGAACGGCAAGTGGAGCAAGCTGACCACCATTAAGGACACCACCATGCGCGTGTTTGTGGCTGACCGTCGTCAGGCCATGCCGGCACAACTGCAAGCCTACCGCGAGCGTGTGCTGAACAACATGTATGGCAGCCGTATCGAGTTGGAATCCCGTCGCTTCATGCAGAACCTGCGTCAGCGTGCCTTCCTTGACGTACGCGGCTAATCGCCTTATTGGGCACGCATGAGTAACGTTCGCCCAGATAAACGCCTTGGACAGCACTTTCTGCATGAGCGGGGTGTTGTTGAGCGCATTGTACAGGCCATTGGCCCCAAGCAAGATGAGATGGTGGTGGAGATCGGCCCCGGTACCGGTGTGCTGACCAAAGCCCTGCTTGAAGAGGGTGCGCGTGTTACGGCCATTGAAATTGATGAGCGGTGCTGGGAGGTTTTGGAAGACCTGAGCCGCGCCTACGACAACCGTTTGACCGTAGTACGTGGCGACGCCCTGAAAGTGTTGGGTTATACCGTGCCCGTGGCGGGAATTAAGGTTGCGGGTAACCTGCCCTATAACGTGGGTACCGAGATCGTCGCACAGCTTGTTGAGCTGGCTTACCAAGGTGCGGACAAAGCGCCGAGTGAGATGGTCTTCATGCTTCAGAAAGAAGTTATCGAACGTATTTGCGCGCAGCCTGATACGCGCGACTGGGGCCGTATTGGCGTGTTATGCGACCTGTTGTGCCAGCGCGAAGACCTGTTTGATGTTGCGCCCGGTGCCTTTACGCCCCCGCCCAAAGTAATGAGCAGTGTGGCCCGTTTGACCCCCCTGCCCCAGCCACGTGCCGAGGTTGACCCCAAGAAGCTCGACAAGGTACTGCGTTTGGTATTCGGACAGCGTAGAAAGATGCTACGTGGTGTTTTAAAGGGTGTAGTGAGTGAGGAGCAGATGCTGGCGCTGGGAATTGACCCTACGTGGCGTGGAGAGGTGCTTGATACCGTACAGCTTTGCAGTTTGGCGCAATAGCCAAAAAAGGAACCGCCCGGATGAACCGGGCGGTTTTTTTGTTAAGGCATATGCCTTCGTGAGCAGTTTAAGCGGCTTTCAGATACTCGATCTGGAGCGGCTGTTCGGCCGGTGTGAGAGGGCCGTAGAGCTTGAGACGATAGTGCATGCGATCAGAAGCATTGTTGAGACGCTCCTGAATCTTCATATCTCCGCCCATATAGTGGCCGGCGATCATATTCCAGTCGATGGCGTTGCTGAATTCCAGCTCGTTGCAGATCCAGTCGACCGCAACGAGGCTGTTGGCGCGCAGCGCCGTATAAAGCAGCGAGTACCATTCCATCTTCGCCAATTCTTCGGGAGGAGTGAGACGACGAATATGGGTCATCATATCGCTGGACTCGCTGCGGATGGCGGAATGCATAAGCCCCCGCCACATTGCACGCGCAATGGCCTTGGGATGCCGTTGCGAGATGTAGTCCAGCATTTGCATGGATCCGCTTTCGACGGCACCTGCGAGGATGCGGTCGAGGCTGAGGTATTCTTCCCGGCAATGGCTGTGCGTGAGCATGTCTTCCTCTATGATCTGATAGAGGGCGACGTTACCGCTCAGCGCAGCGTTTGCCAGTGAGTCGCGCCATACCTCTGGTGAGGTGCGGCTGCCCAGGGAGATGAAAGCGGACTTCCAGATATCGGTTGCACCGCAGCGCGCAGACTGGAGGAGCGTGGCTTCCAATTGGGCATTTGTGTAGCCAAATGAGAGGAGACCGAGTGTTTTCCAGAGAGTGACATTTTTCTTCCTTACCGCCAGCGAGGAGAGAGGGTTTAGCATTGTGGTGTTTCTCCAACATGTATCGGAGGGT
>QFOU01000003.1 GCA_003241595.1 Pseudomonas fluorescens | reverse complement strand
CGACGCTCAGCACAAGGCAGACCTTGTGCTGGGGGAGCTTAAGCGCTTGGAAAGCGACACTGAAGACTTGGTGCGCGACCGACGCCAACCTACACCGGAGGTCCGTTACCGTAACCCTTACTTTTATTGCGTACCCGCGCAGGAAGTGGCGGATGCGGCGGATCTGATCTTGAACAATAAAGCCTTCTTTACGGAGACGTTCGCCTTCGCACGGTATGTAGAAACGCTGCAGCCCGCATGAGCCGCTAATCTCGTCGCTTTAAAAAGCCCCGTTCCACAAGAACGGGGCTTTTTGTGTGCCGTGGCGGTTAGGCGTTGGCGGAGGGCTGGGGGGCAGCTTCGGTTTGTGCAACTTCGTCTTCTTCCTCGTCCTCTTCTTCGGCGAACCAGTGTTGGCGGGCGGCCATGATGAGCTTTTGGGCTTGCTTATCGTTCAGCAGACCGGCGGGCAGCATTTCCTGCAGTTCGTCGGTGGCCAGATCGCCCAGATCGTCGAGGGTTTTGATGCCCTTTTCGCCCAGTGCCACGATCAGGTCGGCGCTCATGCCGTTGAGGTTCTTCAGCTCTTCGGAGACACCCAGCTTTTCGATGCGCTCGGCGGCAGCCGTGATGGCGGCTTGTGCGCGGTTTTGCAGTTCTTCGGCGATACCGACATCGAGGCCTTCGATAGCGGCGATCTCGTCGGCGCTAACCTTCAGCAGGTCGTCGATGCTGCGGAAGCCTTCGGCGATGAGCAGGCGGGCGAGGACTTCATCCACGTCGAGGTTCTGCATCAGGTTGGTGGACAGGATGTTGTACTCGTTGGTGCGGCGCTCGGACTCTTCGGCGTCGGTCATCACGTCGATGTCCCAGCCGGTGAGGATGGAAGCAAGACGCACGTTCTGACCACGGCGGCCGATGGCGAGGCTGAGGTTATCTTGCGGAACGACCACTTCGATGCGGTTGTCGTCTTCATCGAGAACCACCTTGCTCACTTGGGCCGGTTGCATGGCACGCACGAGGAACTCGGCGGCATTGGGCGACCATTCGATGATGTCGACGCGTTCGCCTTGCAGTTCGGTGGTGACGGCTTGCACGCGAACACCACGGATACCAACGCAGGCACCGACGGGGTCGAGGTTACGGTCGTAAGACTTCACGGCGATCTTGGCGCGGAAGCCGGGGTCGCGGGCGGCGCCCATGACTTCGATGGTTCCGTTCTGGATTTCCGGAACTTGCTCCTTAAACAATTCCACCAGGTATTGCGGGTGGGTGCGGGAGACGAAGATCTGCGGGCCGCGAGCTTGCGGGTTGACCTTGTACACGTAGGCGCGGATACGGTCGCCCTGTTTGAAGGTTTCGCGCTGGATGGTTTCATCCTTCGGCAGGAAGGCTTCGGCGCGGCCGAGGTCGATCAGGGCGCCGTGGAAATCGGCACGCTTTACGATACCGGAGATGATGGTGCCGACGGAGTCTTTGAAGACTTCGAGTTCCTTGGCGCGCTCGACGTCCTTCACCTTCTGGAAGATGACCTGCTTGGCGGCTTGGGCGGCGACGCGGCCATCGAAGTACTTGGCGGGAAGATCCTGCATCAGGTACTCGCCGATCTGGATGTTCGGATTGATTTTCTGGGCTTCGGCAAGCAGGATCTGCGACGGGCTGCTCTTCAGCGGGTAGCCACGGCCATCGGAGGCGGGGCGCAGCTCGGGCTCGCGGCCTTCACGGACGGCGGCACGGGCTTCTTCCGGCGAGATCGGTTCCATAACCATCTTCACGACTTGGGTGAGGCGCTTGATGTGGACTTCGCCGCTGACGCGGTCGATGTGGCCTTGCACGAGCAGTTCCAGCGGTTGCAAGCCGAGTTCGGCGGCCAGCTTTTTGCGGGCGGCCATCTGGATGGCTTGTTCCATCACTTCGATGACCTGCTCTTTTTCGATATCCTTTTCGCGCGCGACCATGTCGGCGATCTGTAGGTACTCAAGTGCCATTATTGGCTCTCCTCTTCGTTAATCTCTTCGGAACTCTGTTTCAGTTGGGCTTGGCGGGCGTTGGCCGCCTTCATCATCTCGGCCAGTTCAGCCGCGCTGGGCGACAGGTGGGCGTGGTGAATTTGTGTGAAGGCCACGGCCATGGGCTGGCCGCCTTCCTTCAGGATAAGAGTGATGCCGGTGTCGGTGGGTTCAGTGATCTGGCCAACGGCGCTACCGAGCACGCCCTTGCCGGACGGATTGGCGATGGGACGGGTGAAGGTCACCTTGGCCTGCTTGCCGTTGAAGCGGGTGTAATCGGACGTTTGTACCAGCGGGCGCTCGAGACCGGGGGAGCCGACTTCCAGGGTGTAGGGCGACTTCAGGATATCGGCGACGTCCATTTGCGCGGACAGGGTGCGCGAGGCGGCGATGCAGGCATCCAATGTAGGGCTGGAGCCATCGGGCATTTCGGCCATGACATCGAGCGTGAGCTTGCCACGACCCGAGGCGGTACCACCGCTGAGGCGCGCCTGCACCAGCACAAGGCCGTGCGCAGCCATGGCGCCGGCAGCAAGTTGGTTCAGTTGTTCGGCGAGTGTCGCCATGTGTGTATTCCCCTCATTTGCACCCGTTTGGGTTCCCTCCTCTGGCACCGAGTTGGCAATAAAAAAAGCGGCCCGCGGCCACTTCGGATTGCTAACATTCAGCTCCAGAGTGTTTTGTAACTTGCCTTGCGGCTTGTCTATGGGCGCAATGTGGACGAAGAGTGGAAAGCTGTCAAGCGGGTTACGCTGTTTTTACCGCTTTGATAAACCACGGATTTCGACCGGCGATGGCGGCTTTTTCCTGATATTTGGTGGGTTGCCACCATGATGGCGCATTTTCGAGCAGGTGTGGGCCGATGGCGGCGGAGCCATCTTCAGACAGGCGTGCAGAGGGTTTGCAGTCGGCGGCGGCGAGGTCGACGGGAGCCAGTTTCAGGCCCTTGACAGGGTGCAGCGTGGCAATGGCGTGGTAGGCGTAGGACGGCCAGTCGGAGACCACCCAGAGTTCGCCATTCGTCTTAAGGGCTGTGGTGATGCGGGTAACGAGCTCCGGCTGCACGATACGGCGCTTGTGGTGCGAGGACTTGGGCCAGGGGTCGGGGAATAATATAAGTACGCGGGCGAGCGAGGCGGGGGCGAGCTTGTTATTTTCGAACAGCGTGCGGCCATCGTGCGGGTAGATGCGCAGGTTGGGGAGCGGGTTGGCTTCCAGTTGGCCAATCAGGGAGCGCAGACCGTTCAGATAAATTTCAGAGCCGATATAGAGGCCGAAAGGGTTAGCGGCAGCGCGGGCGTAGAGGGCCTGGCCGTTGCCGATGCCGAGCTCGACTTCGATCGCAGCAGAAGTGGCGAGATCTTCGGGTTTTAAGAGATAGGGTTGCAAGCGGGTGTGGAGCTCGGCCTGCTCGTCTTCATTCATCCGCGTAGCAAGGCGGCCCGTGGTAATGATCGGGCGGGTATGGAGGGCGTCTTGCTTGGTACTCATAGGGGTGAGGTAGGCGATTTTGCTTGAAAATGCAAGAGCAGGGATCCCCCCTGCCCTGCTCATGTCCGTTTGGAACTAGGGACGAACCGGAGTGGTGATGATATCGGCTTCGTCGCTCTCGTCGGCTTCCGGCAATGCCGAGGGTTGCGGCGCGGGAGCCTGCTGCTGGGCATTGACACCACAGACGGCAGCCATGGCGGGATGGCGGCGGAAATAGGAAAGGCTGTAATCATCGCAGCCGAGACGGGAATCGGACGTCTGCTGATAACCGATGGTGTGGCGGCGGACCGGCGCCGCGACGGGCGCGGGTGCACTGGTTTGTGCATGGGTGTGGGCGGGAGTGATATCGGTCGATTGCGCTGCGGATTCCATCAATACCGATGGGCAGGTGACACCCTGACCGGCGGAGCAGGCTTGCAATTGATCTTCGAGGATCTTCACCAGTTGGGTGAGGTAAGAGATCTTTTGCAGCAGCGAGGCCTGATTGGCGGGTGCGGCCGTTGCAGATGAAGATGCTGCCCGCTCTTGCGCGGACGGCGAAAGAACGATAGCGGCACTGAGGAGGATAAGGGTGAAGAGGCGCATGGGGAGGCTCATGGACGGCACCCTACACCACGTTGATGAGGAACGCCAAGCAAGCATAGACGTTTTCAGGCTTTTCATAGTTATACCCTGTAACTTTTATGTAGGCTGGACGGCTTTAGATGTTCGCTTTGAGGGTGGCGGCAAGTATGGTTGCTTCCCACGGGAACGTACCTTCTCCGGCCGAGTTGGCGGCGCGACCGAAGTGGCCACCGGATGCGGTGGGCAGGTAGATGGGTGCATTCAGGCCCAGATGCATGCGGATGCCACGGGGAGTGAGGCTGAGGGAGCGACGGATGGATTTTTCCAAGGCTGCGGAGGTGTATTCGGACGTACCGAAGGTCTCGACGAAAATGGCGAGCGGTTCGGCGATGCCGATGGCGTAGCTGAGTTGTACCTCGCATTTGCGGGCAAGGCCTGCGGCGACGATATTCTTGGCCAGATATCGCGCGGCGTAGGCGGCGGAACGGTCTACCTTAGTAGGGTCTTTCCCCGAAAATGCGCCGCCGCCGTGGCGGGCGTAGCCGCCGTAGCTATCGACGATGATCTTGCGACCGGTGAGGCCGGTATCGCCTGCGGGGCCGCCGAGGCGGAAGCTGCCGGTGGGGTTAACGAGGATGCGGGTATTGCTGTCCAGCCAGCCTTCCGGCAGCACAGCTTGCCATGCGGCAGTGGTGAGATCGCGGATATCGTTGGTGCTGGCCTTGGCGGTATGCTGGTGACTGATGAGCAGCGTGTGGGCGCGCACCGGTTTCCCCTCGCGGTATTCCACCGTGATCTGGGATTTGGCATCCGGCAGCAGCAAGGTGTGGCCTGCGTGTTTGCTGTCGCGGCGCTGGGCCTCTAAGTGCCGCAGCACGGCGTGGGCGTAGTGGATGGGCGCGGGCATCAGCTCCGGTGTTTCATCACACGCGAAGCCGAACATGAGACCCTGGTCGCCTGCGCCTTCGGAATTACGGTCGCCGGCATCGACGCCCTGCGCAATCTCGGCGGATTGCTTGTGCATTTTGTTGAGGATCTGCACGGTGGCGGCGTCGAAGCCTTCATTCACGTTGTTGGCGTAGCCGATGTTGGCAATGGTGTTGCGCACGATCTTTTCAATATCCGGCGTGGCGGTGCTGCGCATCTCTCCGCCCAGGCAGGCGAAATCGGTGGTGACGAGAATTTCGGAGGCGACGCGGGCTTCGGGGTCGGCCGCCAGATACGCGTCGAGAATGGCGTCGGACAATTGGTCGGCCAGTTTATCGGGGTGGCCGCAGGAGACCGCTTCGGACGTGAACAGGTGGGAGCCTGTGGAGAGGGAGTTTTTCATAGATTCTTTTTCTTACGTCTGGCGACGATAATCCGTGTGCGAGGCTTGATGCAACCATTGACGCATCGTTAGCTCTTCTGGCACCTTAGCCCCTGATGCAAGCCTCACACAACACACCGGACCTTTCCGACGAACACACCTTCACCTTAACCTACCACGGCAAGGCCGTGGGCGAGCTGACCGTACAGGTGGACGAAGGCCTGAAGGGCGTGGACATTCCGCATGCCTGCCACGCCGCCGCCCATGCCGTGAGCGAAGCCATGGATGTCTATCATCAGGCCGCGCTGCATGATGAAGATGATATCATGGACGATGACATGCGACCGTGGGCCCTGACCATCCGCTTTGGTGGCACAGAGGAAGGTCTCGCGCTCAACAGCGAGTTTCGTCACAAGGATTACGCGACCAATGTACTGAGTTTTCCGGCCGACGAAGAAGACGAACTGGATGCCGACGTGTGGTATGTGGGCGATATCTTCATTTGCAGCCCCGTGCTGGCGCGTGAAGCCACCGAACTTGAAAAACCGGTGGACGACCACCTGAAGCACCTGGTGGTGCACGGCATGTTGCACCTGATCGGCTACGACCATGACTTGGGTGAGGACGAGGCCGAGGAAATGGAAAATCTGGAGCGTGCCATTCTGGCCGACATGGGCCTGCCAGACCCCTATTTGGACCATGACAAACTTGAGGCTAAGAAAGGCCAGTAACCCCCATGCTCGATACCCTGAAGAACTACGTGACCCGCTGGCGCAAAGCTGTTGAGCTGGCACCGCACATTGACGACCTGCACGCCGCATTTGAAGAGCGCGAAGGCAGCGCGCCGCTGAAGCGCCATGAGCGCGAGCTACTGGAAAACGCCCTGGTATTTAGCACCACCACCGCCGATGATGTGGGCATCCCCCGCGCGGATATCGTCGGTATTCCGCTGGATGCGGATTTCGCATCCGTCATCAAAGCGTTCCAGGATGGTTACCACAGCCGTTTGCCGGTTGTAGGGCGTGATCTGGATGACGTGAAGGGATTGATCTCGCTGAAAGACGTCATGGGTTTGGTGGGTCGCGAGAAGGACTTCAGCATGGACAAGCTGCTGCGCCCCGTGACCTTCGTACCCGAAAGCATGGCCTTGCCACGCGTGCTGCACATCATGAAACGCAGCCGCATGCCGATGGTGATGGTGAGCGACGAGTTTGGCGGCACCAGCGGTTTGATCACCCTCAAGGATATTCTGGAAGAGTTGGTCGGTGAGATTGATGACGAGCACAACGACGGCAAGGTGCCCGCGCTGGTCAGCATGGGCGGTGGCGCCTACCGCGTGCAGGGAGACTATCAGCTGGAAGACCTTGACCGTCAGCTCAAGACCCGTTTGACCGAGCGTTTTGATGATGTGGAAACCCTTGGCGGCGCCGTGATGCGTGAGGCCAAGACCGTTCCGGACAAAGGCGAGAGCTACCTGCTGGATGAAGGTGTACAGGCGACCGTGACCTCGAGTGACGGGCGCCGTGTGCTGGCTGTTGAACTGAAGATCGCGCGTTAATCATGGTTCGTCCTTCGCTTCCTGCGTTCCAGCAGTGGTTAACTGAACGCGGCCAGAAGCCGCTCGGTGTGTGGGTTCTGGTACTGGGTGCCAGCATGACCCTTGGCTTTGCGCCGTTCGGATTGTGGCCGGTGGCGCTGCTGAGTCTGGCTGGCCTATGGTGGTTGGTGCGTCATGCCGCCAGCAGCAAGCAAGCGGCCGGTGCCGCCTTGGTATGGGGCATGGGGCATCAGGTTACCGCCTTGTACTGGCTGCCGTGGGCCTTCTTCAAAGATGCCGGTGGCAGCTGGCTGGCAGCGATTGGTGGCGGTGTGCCCGCCGTGCTGGGCCTCGCGCTATTCGGTGCGCTGGCTTACATTCTTCCGAGTATGTTGGCATGGCAGGTGGGAAGGAGAACCCACTGGACGCTCGCGGCCCTCGTGTGGGTTGTGCTGTGGGTGGTGCTTGAGTTCATCAAGGGCCTCCACCCCATGGGCTTCCCGTGGTTACCAGTGGGTGCCGTATTCGCGACGAGTTTGACGCTGATGCAGATGGCCTCGGTAGGTGGGGTGTGGCTGCTTTCGTTACTGCTTTTATCCATGGCCGTGTTGCTGAATGCCAAGTTGTGGCGTGTACAGGCAATCTCCCTCGCGCTGTTGCTGGGAATGATGGCGTTCGGCATCCTCCGTTTGGCGCAGAACCCCGAAGTGGCGGGCACGGATATGGTGCGCGTGGTTCAGCCCAATATCCAAAGTGCCCACAAGTGGGATGCACAGATGCGCTGGGCGTTTTTGCAGGAGACTCTGGCCGTGGCGCTGGATGGCGGCGACAGCGTGCCGGCCACCGTCATCATGCCGGAGACGGCGGTCGCGTTCTATCTGGATGAGGAAGACGATGTACGCCGCGCGATCGCGGCCCGCCTGGCTGCGCGCATGCCCGAACAGGGCGCGCTGTTCACCGGAACCGTGCGTCGGGAACCCAAGCCCCATGCGGTTGCCGGTAGCCTGCCGAATTTCTATAACAGCTTTGGTATCATGGACACGCAGGGCAACCTGCGCGGCGTATACGACAAGCGCCTGCTGGTGCCGTTCGGTGAGTACATTCCCGGACGCAGCTTTTTAGAAAGCCTGCCGCTGCCGGTAACCTTGCGCACCTTGAGTCAGAGCCGAATTGACTTTACCCATGGGACGCGCAGCCCGGTCCTTTCGACCCCCGCCGGCGATGCGGTGGCGTTGATCTGCTACGAGGGCATCTTCCCGCTGCAAGTGGCCGAGGCTTCGGCTCACGCCCGTTATCTGGCGAACATCACCAACGACAGCTGGTTCACCGGCACCATTGCACTGTACCAGCATGCTGCGCTCTCCCGCTTGCGGGCGGTGGAAACGGGCGTACCGCTGGTACGGGTGGCGAATACCGGACTTACGCTTGTGTATGACGGCATGGGACGTGAGATCCTGCGCCTACCCATCAACACGGCCCTGCACAAAGATGTAGCGTTGCCGCCCGCCTTGCCTGAAACACCTTTTGTGAAAGTGGTAAAGCTTTTACTGGGCTAAACACGCAGCCATTTTGAGCGGAACGCTTACAGCCAGCTGTTCTGGCTGGCGTTTTTCTAAGCGAATGGCTTCGATATCGTATTGTATTCATATTATCATTCGGCTATAAGGCCGGTATGAGCAAGCGCGCCCGCGACCCGATCGATACCCATGTAGGCCAGCGCCTGCGTTTACGCCGCACCATGGCCGGTATGAGCCAAGAGCGTCTGGGCGAAGCCATTGGCGTCAGTTTCCAGATGGTACAGAAGTATGAGCGCGGCGACTGCCGTGTGGGTGCCAGCCGCCTGATGAAGATCTCTTCGGCACTCTCGGTGCCTGTTGCCTTCTTCTTTGAAGGGTTTGCCGGTGACGTACCCACCGGTATGAGCGTGGCTGAGGAAAAGAAGGCGCTGGATGAAAAGATGCTCCAGACCAAAGAGACCATCGACCTGCTGAAAGCTTACTACGCGCTGCCGGAAGCCGTGCGCAAGCACGTTTTGGGCATGGTGAAGGGTTTGGACAAGGACGCCTAAGCGTAATTACAAAACAGCGAGGCCGGTGCCTCGCTTTTTTTATACCGCACGCGCCGGTTTTTTCACACAGGCCAGAAGCCCCACGACCACGACAGCACCGAGCAAGGCCGTAGTGGCGACCGGCGGGCTGGCCACCCCGATGGGTGACAACAGCGCGTTCTTATTCGCCACGACGACGGCCAGCAAGCCCCAGAGTAAAGCGAATGCATAAGGCACGGCAGCATAGGGCTGATGGCGGAGCGCAAAGAGGATGATACCACCGGCCAGAATGGCGGCCGACAATGTGGCGATGGCTCCCGCCGTGGTACCGGTGGGGAGATTCAGGGTGATCTGGAGGGTTCCGGCCAGATTGAGGAACGTGGCGAGGGTGAGCCAGCCTGCGCACAGCCCCAGTGCCGGCAACACATAGTGGCGGGCAAAAGATGTAGAGGCGGCATCGGTGACCATACTGGCCACCGCGCGGGCCAGTGCGATGAAGATGGCGGCGGCCATAAGGGATATCCACGCCAGTAACGCGAGGCCGTTGCCGTGGAGGATGGCGGTGAGCATCCAGCCATGGGCGGCGACAATGCCTACGACCAGCGGCCAGCCGATGCGTTGCATGATCAGGTTATTGCGTTGCGCGGGCCGCGCCTGATAGCCGGCAATAATAGTGAAGAGCGCGAAGATCAGGATCCAGATCAGAAAGGCGAAACCCGCGGGCGTGGCCGGTGTGGGGGCGTCGGTTGCCATATCTCCGACATTTCGGCCTAAGCCCGACAGCTCGTGGAAGCGCGACGAGACGAAAAGGAGCGGAGCAAGAAGGAGGAGAAGGGCGGAGCGAAGATTCATGGGGGGATAATGCCCCTATTTCGCTTCGGTTCCCACCTTAAGTTACTCAAAATTATCTAACAACTCCGATTGACAAGCGAAGCGGAGCAGATTATCAGCGCGGTGTGTCGATTCGACACCTGAACGTTTGAACACCCGGCGTTTGTGCGGGGTGATTTTCTGGAGAGGGACTACCTATGAAAACCATGTTCAAGGGACTTCTTTTTGCGGGTGGCGTGATGCTGGCTTCGGCCCTGATACCGACCAGCGAAGCCAACGCCTGCGTGAGTATCGTGCCCACCAGCTATGGCTCCGCCGTATATAACGGCTGCGGCTATCGTATCATGGGCAACTATCGCTCGAGCGACGGCAACTGGGGAGGCTACGGCCCGATCGGCCCCGGTCGTCAGGAGGCCATCAGCATGCGCCGCGGTTCGGCCTGGGGTATCAGCTATTGTAACTACGATCACTGGGTACAGGGTTCCTGCCGCCCGAAATCGCCCAACCAGATCTCGTACTGATCCCGCCCCCGCCGCTTACGGCAATGCCTCTCCCAGATATTTCTGGGGGAGGCATTTTTTATGATTTTAGTTATTCGTCCATGCGGAAATTGAGCTGGCGGTCGCGCTCGGCGTAGGCGGTGACGATGGTGGAAACCAGTGGGTGGCGGACGACATCGGCCTCGCGGAAGCGCACGATCTCGATATCGCGGAGGCCATCGAGGGTTTCGAGGGCGTCTTTCAAGCCGTTACGTTGCGGCACCATGCCGTGGGCGGTGCGTTGGGGCGGGAGGTCGCACTGCGTGGGGTCGCCGGTGACGAACATGCGCGAGTTTTCGCCCAGACGAGTGAGGAACATCTTCATTTGGGTGGGTGTGGTGTTCTGAGCTTCGTCCAGCAGCATCACGGAGTCTTTAATGGTGCGGCCGCGCATGTAGGCGAGCGGAGCGATCTCGATCTGGCCGGTTTCGCGCATCTTGGCCCAGCGTTCGCGGCCCAAGGTATCGTCCAGCGCATCGAACAGCGGGCGCAGGTAGGGGTCGATCTTTTCTTCGAAGGTGCCGGGGAGGAAGCCCAAGCGTTCGCCGGCTTCCAGCACCGGGCGGGTCAGGATGATCTTGGAGACCTGACGACCCACCAGCAGGCTGACGGCTTGGGCGACGGCGAGGTATGTTTTACCGGTACCGGCCGGGCCTGTACCGAACACCAAGGTATTGTTTTGCAGAGCATTCACGTAGCGGTGTTGGGTGATGCTACGTGGGATGAGTTTGGCGTGCGGCGTGACGATGGTGGTGTTGCCGGAGATAAGATCGGTGGGACGCAGCGTGGTGTCGAGCAGGCCATCCGACATGCGCAGTGCGGCTTCCACCTGCGACGGGCTAAGGGCAACGCCGCTTTTGAGCATTTCGTACAGGTCTTCCAGCACCTGTTTGGCGAGTTCGGCCTGCGGGCCCGGGCCGAAGATGGCCAGTTGATTGCCGCGGGTGACGAGCTGGACGCCGAGGTTGTCTTCGATCAGTTGCAGGTGGGCATCGTGGCGGCCGCAGAGGTCTTGGAGAAGCTGGTTGGAGGAGAAGGTCAGCTGGAGTGGGGTGTGCTCGGTCATTAGAGTGATTATTGAGTGTTATCGTGTGCGTGTCTAGGGGGTGGTGAGGGGTAAGATGCAAGGTTTATGACGGAGAGGGCTTGCAGAACCTCATTACGATACTTACCTGTTCATTATGATAGTGGTGAAGCCGTTTTTTTCTTTCTCTTCAGCCTCATGGGAGCGTGTGTAATGGTCGGGTTCATGTGCATGGGCATCATTTTCATCGGCAATACCACCCTCTTCCTGATGTTTATGGCGCAGGGCCGCTGGGACATGGCGGCGATGTCGCTGATTGCGTCGGCAATTACGGGGTGGGGGGTGATGAAAACTTTGCAGGTGCCGGACCCGGACCTGCCCGAAGATGAAGAGACAGCTGCCGCCTAGGCAGCTTTTTTTTGTAAGAGGGATTTCCCCCAAAAAATTTACCCCCGCCGCGAACGGCGAGGGGGTAACGCAATACAGTTCAAGCTGCGACGGCCAATGGATCGGGCTGACGCAACGGGATTATCGTAGCTGACGGTGCTGGCTCCGTTACGGGAGCAGCCTCGACAGCCGTATCGGCTGGAGTACTCTCCGCTGTGGAGTTCGGGGCGGCGTCGGGATTCACGTAGATCCAGTCGATCGCGATGCAGGTGGTCACAAGAATGCCAATTCCTGCCAACATGACTTGGAGTGCAGGTTCTAACATGTGGTCACCTTACTTAGTAAAGAGCTTCGTGACCTTGGTATAGATCGTTTTACGGAATTCCATACAGGCACAGACCAGAAGTGCGACCATGGAGACGTACAGACCCAGTTCGACAAAGGGGTTCATTTGAAATTGCCTCGTGTGTGTTTCGCTAGTGGTGAACTTGCCCTTAAGGCTTAAGGCGAAGCTGGGCTTGAAACAAGGCGTCCTCTTTCACAATCCTTACAGCCGCTTGGGAATTTGCGTGCGATTGTGCGTGTTTGTTGCAAAAGATACACGCAGGAGGCCTGTAGCCGAGGGTTCTATGCCCAGTTGAGGCTGAAGATGAGGGCGTCGGTGGGAGCTTGATTGGTATGCGTGTAGTAGGCGCGGCGGGTAGTGAGATGGGTGAGGCCGCAGGCAGTGTAGAGGCGGATGGCGGCATCGTTGGTGGCATCGACCTCCAGCGTGAGGCCGGTGCAGCCCCCTTCCCGCGCCAGCAGAAGCAGATGTTGCATGAGTTGCAGGGCGCGCCCCTTGCGGCGATGAGCGGGATTTACGAACACTGTCAGGATATCGGCGGGCGTGTGCGGGATACAGCGCGCGAAGAGATAAGCGTCCGGCATTTCGGCGGGGCCGATGGCGAGAAGAAGGTGGTGCGGTTGGGCGAGCAGCTCTTCCGCCTGGGTACGGCTGAGGACAGGATCATCCCAAGAGGTGGGAAGAGTTGTGAGAGTCAACACGCTCACGTCTAGCCCTGTTTCTTGTAGGTGAGCGGCTTGAGATAAACCGGTTGGGGCGGCAGGTGGCGGGCTTCGTTCTCTGCCAGTGTGAGAATGTGGGTGGCGCTGAGTTCGGTGATTGGGGTGGATTCCATCAGCAGGGATGGGCTGGCGAAAAGCCTAGTGTCGGCAGGCACTTCGGTGAATGCCACGCATGTGGCTTCGGACGTAGGAGTGGCATCGGGGGCGAAGCTTTGCACGTAGGCCTGTCCACCCGCGGCATCCAGTGCGAGCGTGAAGCCGGTGGTGGGGGCGTGGGTGGCGGTGATCTGGGTGGCGAGCGCTTGCAGCGTAGAGACCCCGATGATCTCGATGGCGGGATTGAGCAGCTTGAAGGCTTCGGCCGTGGCAAGGCCGAGGCGGATACCGGTGAAGCTGCCCGGGCCGGTGGTGACGATGATACGGCGGATATCGGCCACCGTGGCCTGCGCTTGGGCCAGCAGGGATTGGAGTTCGGTGGGAAGGATATCGGAACTGCGCGGAATACTGGTGCTGAATGTAAAGGTTTGCGTGGACGTACGCACGGCGATGGCGAGGCCAGTGAAGGAGCAATCGAGGGCAAGTTGGACATCGGGTGTAGGCATAGGGTGGTTTTGGCCTGTCAGGTCTGTTTGGTCAAGAGGTTATAAGTTGTTGTTAGGGAAGTAGAGAGCTATGACTGTTATCCAAGGAGGCCCCAAGCCCGTGGTGGCCGTTTTACCAACTGAAGCGCTGGGTCGGTTGGAATTCCGCCGTAAGGAGGAATTTACACCGAAGACCGTGCCGGAAGGTGAAGCTGCCGCGCGTTATACGGCCGACAAGCAAGCGGCACGAGATACGCCACGCGGTAAAACCGTGGATATCAAGGCTTAGCGAGGGTGCAAACCCTTTGCAGGACTTGACTTTTTACCCCCTTAAACCCACAATAACAATATCCCCAATATAGGGAACCGGTGCCGTGGAAAGCACCGGCTGACAAAGGAGAGATAAGCATGACGCTTACTATTTCGGCCAAGATGGCCAGCATTGAAGGCATGCGCACGCAGGAACAGCGTGTTGCGAAAGCTGCCAACGACATCAATCAAGGTTTTACCGCCGCCCAGAACGCCATGGCGGCTGACAGTGTGAGTATTGACGAGCGTGCCGCCGTTGTACCCGCCGTGGAAGATGCCGTACGCGGTGCCGTGCTGAGCGCCGGTGACATCACCACCCCCATTGTTGACCTCTTGCAGGCTGCCACGGCTTACAAGGCCAATGCGGCGGCCTTCCGTGTGAGTTCGGACGTGGAGCAGACCACCCTCGACCTTATTGGCAAGCGTGGTATTTAACCGTTGACCCCACTTCTGGCCCGCCTGATGGCGGGCTTTTTTATGGCGCGAGGATTTGCGTGATTTAGGCCACGGGAGGGTGGGGCTTCGTATGTTTTTTTGCCGTCACGGGGCCTTGCAGGGTTGAAGAGGGAGGCGTAGGCTGGCCGCGTTTAAAGAACAAGGATTCTATTGTATGGCTGCTGCCCCGCGTACCCCGAAGACCCCCGCAAAGACTTCGACCAAAGCTACCGAAACCCAAGAGACCGATGAAAGCGGTTTGGGCGTGAAAGCCCTGCGTCGTGTGTTTGCGCAAGGTATGGGCCGCACCGTTGCCGATGCGCGTGACCCCGTATGGCCCTGGATTTCGGGCAAGGTGGGCAGTCGCAAGACCGGGGATGCGCCGAAAGTTGAGGTCTTCAACCCGCCCGCCAGTGCGCATGGATGGGTCTTGGTGGTGGCCGACGACCAACCTTTCCTGACCGACACGGTAAGCCTTGCCGTACGTCGTCACAACCCCGACCTTGGTGGTTTGTGGCACCCCGTGGTGAACGTGACCCGTGTGCGCAACAAGCTGACCGATGCCGAACTGGGCCGTGCCACCAGCCGGAAATCGCTGGAGGCGTGGATTTTGGTGCAGGTGGAGAACATCAACACCGAAGGTGTGCACGCCATGGTGGACGACGTGCGCACCAGCCTTGCGCAAGCGCGTGCCGCCGTACGCGACTACCCCACCATGCGCGACAAGATGGCGGAGCTGGCCAACGGATTCGGAAAGAGTGAAGAGCGCGAGTTTTTGAACTGGATCGCTGATGGCAACATGATCCTGCTCGGCTACCGTCACTACGACTACCGCAGCACCAAGACGGGTCTGGTTGTGAAGGCGACACCGGATACCGGTTTGGGGATCATGGCCGAAACCACCAGTGCCGTAACCAGCGAAAAGCTGGTGAGCGAAGTGGGGAGTCTGGGCCTTTACATCGACAGCCATGAGCACCTTGTGCTGAGCAATACCCCCGAGCCCAGCAAGGTTCACCGTGGTGTGACCATGGACTACGTGGGTGTGATGATCCGCAATACCAAGGGTGATGTGGTCGGCGAACACCGTTTTGTGGGCCTTTACACCAGCAGTGCCTATACCAGTGCGGTGCAGTCCATTCCGCTACTACGTGCCAAGCTGGCGAATGTCATCAAAGCTGTGAACTGGCCGAAGGGCAGCTATAATTCCCGCACCCTGCAAAGCGTGCTCGACATGTGGCCACGCGATGAGCTGTTCCTGAGTGATGTCGACACTCTCAAACGTTTGGCGACCGCTACGGTGGCCGTGCATGAGCGGCCGGATGTGGCGGTGCTGGTGCGGGCTTCGGCCCATGAAGCGGCGGCGACGGTGATCGTGTACCTGCCGCTGGCCAAGATGCACACCCGCATGCGTGAGAAAATTGTGCTGTTGCTGGGGGATGCATTTGGATTCCGCGTACGCGAATTCAAAGTTGAACTGGGCAGTGGCGAGCTGGCGCGCATGGTGTTCCGTCTGCCATGGAAGACCGGCATGGATGTGAGCGAGGCTGACCTGACCCACCGTGTGCGTGCGCTGGTACGTGGTTGGGACGATGACATGCAGGATGCGTTTGTGGCGAGTTTGGGTGCCCAGCAAGGTATCTTGCGCTGGCGTCAATTTGCGACGCTGGTGGATGTGGGTTACCGCAGTGTGACCCCTGTGGCGATGGCCGTTGAGGATGCGGCGTTTGTGGCCAGTGGTGCTGACCAGCAGGTGCGTTTGGAAGAGCGCGATGGATTGCGTCTGCGTTTGTTGAAACGCGGTGGCAGTTGGACCTTGGCGGAATTGATGCCGCTGGTGGACAGCTGCGGGCTGAAAGCCATCAGCGAAGAGACCTTCAAGCTCGGTGACGTTTGGGTGCACGACGTATTGTGCGCCATGCCGGAGACCCCCCTCACCGACGCCAACCGCGCCGCGTTGATCGCGGTGGTGGATGCGTGTCTGCGCGATACGCTGGAAGAGGACAGTCTCAACCGCCTCGCGCTGGGTTCGGCATTGGGTGTGCGTGAGATTGGTGTATGGCGCGCGTGGGTGGCTTACCTGCAGCAAGTTGACCGTCGGTTAGACCCCCGTACCGTACGGCAGATCGTACGTGCCCGCCCCGACCTGGCCCGCGTGCTGTGGGAATTGCTGGTGGCCGAGCATGATCCTGCGATTGCCAACGCGAAGCGCAAGCGTTTGGCGGCTCCTTTGATCGCGAAAATGGAAGCTGAAATTCTGGCCATGCCCACCGCTGAGGAAGAGCGCGTGTGGCGCACGGCCTTTGGTGTGGTGCAGGCCATTCTGCGCACCAACGTATGGCAGCCCGGTCGTGAAGCGAAATTCGAGGCGCTGGCCTTCAAGCTGGATTGCAGCAAAGTGCCGGGTATGGTCGAGCCGCGTCCGTGGCGTGAAATTGCGGTGTACCACCCCCATGTGGAAGGTGTGCACCTGCGCGGTGGGCCGGTGGCGCGTGGCGGCTTGCGTCACAGCGGCCGTGCCAGCGACTACCGCACTGAAATTCTGGGCCTGATGACCGCCCAGATGCGCAAGAATACCATCATCGTGCCGGTGGGTGCGAAGGGTGGCTTCTTTGTGCGTCAGGGCGTGCCGGTTGAAGCGTATAAGCTGTACATCCGCGCGCTGTTGAGCATCAGCGACACCTACGACACCAAGAACAATGTGGTGCCTCCGCGGGGTGTTGTGCGTCATGACGGTGATGATCCTTATCTGGTGGTGGCGGCCGATAAGGGTACCGCCAAGTTCTCGGACGTGGCCAATGGTGAAGCCATTGCCGCCGATTACTGGGATGGCATCACGGGCGGCTTCTGGCTGGCCGATGCCTTTGCCAGCGGTGGTAGCAAAGGCTACGACCACAAGGACATGGGTATTACCGCCCGTGGCGCATGGGTGAGTGTGGCCCACCACCTTTCCGGCCTTGGATTGACGCCGAGTGCGGAGCGTCCGGCTGTTTTGGTGGGTATTGGTGACATGGCTGGTGACGTTTTTGGAAACGGCCTGCTGCGCGACCCGCATGTGCAATTGGTGGCCGCGTTCAACCACATGCATATCTTCCTCGATCCGAATCCGGATCCGGCAGTGAGCTTCGCCGAGCGTCAGCGCATGTTTGATGCGGGCCTGGGTTGGGATGGTTATGACACCAAGAAAATCTCCGAGGGGGGTGGTGTGTTCCTGCGTGCAGCCAAGCGTATCGATCTCAGCCCACAGATGCAGGCGCGCCTGGGTATCAAGGCCAGCAGCATTGTGCCCGATGAGCTGATCAAAGCCATTTTGAAAGCGCCGGTGGATGTGCTGTGGAATGGTGGTATCGGCACTTACATCAAGGCCAGTGATGAATCGCATCTTTCCGCCGCCGACAAGGCCAACGATGATGTGCGCGTGGATGGTGCGAGCGTGCGCGCCAAGGTCATCGGTGAAGGTGGCAACCTTGGTATTACCGCGCGTGGTCGTGTTGAACTGGCGCGCCGTGGTGTACAGCTCAATACCGACGCACTGGATAACAGCGCCGGTGTGGACACCAGCGACCACGAAGTGAACCTGAAGATCCTGCTGCAATTGGTGATGCGACAAGGCAAGATGGATGAAGCCGGTCGCGTGAAGTTACTGCGCAGCATGACCGACGACGTGGCCGTACAGGTACTGCGCGACAACACCCAGCAGAACCTTGCCGTGACCATGGATTGCGCCGAAGACGAGGGGTATCATCTGGAGTTGCAAAGCTGGCAGGACAAGCTGGTGCGCGAAGACATTGTGGACCCCATCGTGGACTGTCTGCCCAGCCTGCGCGACCTGAAAGCGCGCCCCGAAGCCTTGTACACCCGTCCTGAAATGTGCGCCTTGCTGGCGGGCACCAAGGCGTGGTTGCGGGCCGAGATTTTGAAAGACCACGAGCTCTTGGACAGTCCCATGCTCAAGCCCTTGCTGGCGTGGTACTTCCCCCGCTCCCTGCAGGACAAGTATGCCGCCCAGATCGAGAAACACCCGCTGGCGCACAACATCATTGCAACCGTGCTGGCGAACCTGCTGGTCAACCGTTTGGGTATCCTTTCGATCCCGCGTTTGATGAACGACTTTGAAGTGAGCGCCCGCGATGCCGTACGCGCACTGGGTGTGGCGATCGTCATCAGTGATCTGGCCGGCCTGTGGGCCCAGCTGGAAAACCTGCACACGCTGCCACTGAAGACCACACTGGCGGTGAGTCGCCGTTTGAAGGTTGTGAGCGGTATCCTTGCCGCCTGGGTGGTGCGTCATGGTCAGCCGGTGGATGTGGCGACATGGATCGGCACCCTGCACAAGCCGGTGCAGGAGATCGTCAACCTGCTGCCCAAGGCCCTCAAGGGTCGCCCCGAGATGGCACGCTGGGCCGACGAGTGGGAAAGCATGGGCTTGCCTGCACCGATGGCCGGACGCCTGGCACTGCTGTCTCCGCTGGTGGTGGCGCCCGATGTGGCCATGCTCTCCGCCGAGTTGAAGAAACCGTTGACCGATGTGCTGGGAACCCACCTGCGCGTGGGCGAGAGCCTCAAGCTGCCCGCACTGGTTCGCAAAGTGCGCACCATGCCGGTGCCGGATGCGTGGACGCGTCAGGCCGTACAGGCGATGGGACAGGAGCTATTCTCCCGTCAGACCGCGATGAGCCGTCGCCTGCTGCGCACCAACCAAACTGTGGATGGCTGGCTGGACGGCTGCGGCGATGCAATGGAGCGTTACCAATCTCTGGTACGTGACATCGGCCGCAGTAAAGAACTAAGTGTGGCGATGCTGAGCGTGGTGCTGGGCCGCTTGCGCGAGTTGGAAAGCTAGGAATAGGACGGCTCCCTCGCCGTGATGACATTGCTGGCCGGTATGGCAGCGGGAGTTGTTCTTTCGGCTCCCGCAGGCCCCATGGGTGCCCTTGGTGCGCTCCAAGCCGCCAAGGGTAATTTGCGGGGCGCGCAGATGCTTGCGCTCGGTGTGTGTAGCGCGGATGGTTTTCTGGCCCTTTTGGCCACGCTGGGAATGGGACTGCCACTCCCCCCATGGTTGCTTGCCGGTGGTAGCGCGGCCCTGTTGCTGGTGATGGCATGGTATCTGTGGCGTAACGCGCACAAGCCGATGGTCGTGGTCTCTACCACCGCCGGTTTTGGAATTGGCGTGAGCGCGACGTTGCTTCATCCCGGCAATGTGCTGGCATTTGCCGTGGCCTTTAACTGGTTGCATGCGCATGGCTGGGTTGCCCGCACGTTGGTGGGGCACATCGCCCTGATCGTCGGCGTGGTGCTGGGCGCGCTGTGTTTATGGATGCTGCTGTTACATTATGCGGCACGCCTGCGGAACACGCGTGAGCTTGAACGCCTGATACCGCGATTGCAGACCTTATTGGCTGCGGTATGTGCATGTGCGGCGCTGGCTGCGGCCTTTGAATTTTATAGCGGCCTGACACAACTGCATCAGTAGCATGCGTCCCTGCCCTGCCAGGAGGCGTTTAGGGTTGCTTTTTCCCCTGTGATTGGCCTAGATGGCGCCGATCTTGATTTCGACTGGCTTGATAGGGCGGTTTATAACATGACGTTTTTCATACTCCTGGCGACAGGTATTCTTCTTTCTCTTCCGGTTGGCCCGATGGGGTTCACCGGTTCGACACAAGCTGCAGACGGCCATTGGTCGAGTGCGCGTTTACTGGCATTGGGCGTTTGTCTGGGTGACGGGATTCTGGTGACGTTCGCCATCTGGGGGACGGTTCTGCCCCTCGAAACCCTGAAGTATGTCAATCTGGTGATCCTGCCGTGTTTGGCGATCTACCTCTGGCGGAAGTCGACCCATGTGGTGGTCTCGCCCTCCGGACAGACAAGCCTGCTGATCGGGCTGGTTTCGACCAGTTTGCATCCGGGCAATTTTCTGGCATTCACGCTGTCATTCCGATGGCTGCATGACAACGGTTTTGTGCTCCACAGCCTTGCCGAAAAAATCCTGCTGACGCCTGCGGTCATGCTGGCGGCGATGTTCGTGTGGTCGGTGTTCTTATTGCGTTCCCGACGACTGAGCGACTCCACCATGTTCCATCGGTGGCGGCCGCTGGCATTTCGTACAGTTTCGGTTGTGTGCGTCGGATTGGCCATGATGCAGGCGACCGAACTTCCCTCCCCTTTTTAGCGAAGCGTTTTTAAAGCGCGCCAAAAAACCCCGCCGTGTGCGGGGTTCTTTGTTGCAGCCTTACACCCTTTAAGTTTTGCGGTTGGGAGCATTGCGCAGGGCGATGGGCAGCAGCGCCAGACCTGCCAGCACCGTGAACCAGAGCACCAGCAGGCGCACCAGTGCGGTGATGAGCACCGCCTGCGCAAAGGGCACTCCGAACATGACGAACAGGCCGCCCATGGTGGCTTCGGCCCCGCCGACGCCGGCGGGCATCATGGTGAGGAAGCCGCCCATGGTGCCGAGGGCGATCACGAGGGAGCCTTCGGTGGCGGTAAAGAACGGAATGCCGAACTGGGTGACCAAGTGGGCGATACCCATACCAATCAGTGCCCATCCGACAAAGCTGAGAGCAATGGTGGTGAGCAAGAGGCGCGGGCCAAGGACGGTGGCAGTGGTGCGCACCAGCATCTGGATACGGGCGAACTTACGCGGGCTGCGTTTGCCGGTGGCGGCGTACATCATTTTAACGCTGGCGGCCATGTAGCGCGGGGCGATGAGTGTCGCCACTACCGCGACGGTGAGGCCCGCGCCGAGGATGAAGCCGAGGGTTTTGAGGCGAGGATCATCCAGCACCAGCAGCGAAAGGCTGGCAAGGCTGATCATGGCGATGCTGTCGGAGACAAAATCCATAATGAGAAGAGGTGCCGTACGGCTGTACGGCAGGCCGTGATACTGCTTGAGCAGCCACAGACGAATGGCGGTGCCGACCTTGCCGGGCGTGGGCAGCAATGCATAACCGACTGTGTAGTAGTACATAAGGCGCCAGAACGGCACGTTGAGTTTGAGCACGCGGGCGGCTATATCGTAACGCCAGAAGCGGATGGTGCTTTCCACCACCGTGAGGAAGGCCAGCCAGCCCACAGCGGCCCAGGGAATGGCGTAGAGGCTGTCGCCCAGAGATTCCTTACTGGCGAGCAGGGTGGCCCCCAAGGTGACGACCACGGTGCCGCCGATGAGGGCGAAAATCCAGCGCTCGGCTTTTTTGATGAGAGCGGGGGAGAACGTGAGGCGCATGAAAAAAGTCCGGTTACGTTTTTATTATGTTTGAAAAGCCAGTGGCGCTTAACGCGCCACGTAACCGATGTGTTCTTTAACTTTGGCGAGGGTGACGGAGGCCACTTCGTCGGCTTTCTCGGCACCCTTTTTGAGGATGCTGAGCAGCTCGGCCTTGTCGCTCATCAATTCATTATAGCGGGCCTGGAGGGGCTCCAGCGTGAAGACCACAGCTTCGGCCACCGCGCTTTTGAGGGCACCGTATTGTTGGCCTTCGAATTCTTTCGCGACCTCTTGAGGAGTGCGGTTGGACATGGCGGCCAGCAGCTCCAGCAGGTTGGTGACGCCGGGTTGGTTGGCGCGGTCGAACTTGATGGTGCCGAGGCTATCGGTTTGGGCGCGTTTGATCTTTTTGGCGGCCTCAGTGGGGGATTCGTTCAGCAGAATAGTACCCGGACCCGGTTGCGATTTGGACATTTTGCGGGTGGGTTCCTGCAAGTCCATCACGCGGGCGGCCGCTTGGGGGAGGATACCTTTGGGGAGTACAAAAGTGGGAGCGTACGCATTGTTGAAGCGGGTGGCGACATCGCGGCACAGCTCGATGTGCTGGAGCTGGTCGTCGCCGACCGGCACATCGTTGGTGTTGTAGAGCAGGATGTCGGCGGCCATGAGCGAGGGATAAGTGAAGAGGCCCGCGTTGATGTTTTGCGTGTGGCGCGCGGCTTTGTCCTTATACTGGGTCATGCGTTCCAGTTCGCCCATCTGGGTGAAGGTGTTGAGGATCCAGCCGAGTTCGGCGTGCGCGGTGACGTGCGACTGGATGAAGAGCGTGCACTGCGAGGGGTTGAGGCCTGCCGAGATGTAGCGGGCGGCGATGCCGAGCGTGTTCTCGCGCAGTTCTTTGGGGTCTTGTCGCACGGTGATGGCGTGGTGATCGACCACGCAGAAGTAGGCGTGGTGGGTGTCCTGGTATTTGACGAAGGGACGGAAAGCGCCGAGGAGGTTACCAATGCTGGGAATACCGGAGGGTTGGACGCCGGAGAAGCTGATGGGTTTGGCGGGAATGGGCTTGCTCATGTACGACCTTATAACCCCATTTCGTGCTTGTGTCAGCCCATGGGGTCACGTATAAGAAGCTTGAAAGAGTAGCAGATCAACACACAAAGCGGCGAAGCGGTACACAGGCGGTTGGAATAAAGCGGGGGCGGACAAGCCCGGATTCTGCAACATTCTCCAGACTTACTTTGAACACGGCGCCCCTTATCAAGGAGGAACACGAATGTTCACAATCTATAAAAAATCGATCGAATGGGGCGGCAAGCAGCTGACCATTGAGACCGGTAAAATGGCCCGCCAAGCGGACGGTGCCGTTGTTGTCACTTACGGCGAGACGGTTGTTCTCGGTACCGTGGTATTTGCCAAAGAACCCAAGGCCGGTGTGGATTTCTTCCCCCTCACCTGCAACTACCAAGAGAAATTCTATGCCGGCGGCCGTATCCCCGGTGGCTTCAAGAAGCGTGAAGGCCAGCCCGGCGAGCGTGAGACCCTTGTCTCCCGTTTGATCGACCGTCCGATCCGTCCGCTGTTTGCCAAAGGCTTTAAAAACGACACCCAAGTTGTCACCCAAGTTCTGCAATACGACCGCGAAAACGAAGCCGACATTCCGGCCATGATCGCGGCGAGCGCTGCCCTTGCTATCTCCGGCGCTCCGTTCCTCGGCCCCATCGCTGCCGCCCGTGTGGGCTTCATTGATGGCACCCTTGTGCTGAACCCGACCGTTTCCGAGCAAGCCAACAGCGACCTTGATCTGGTTGTGGCCGGTACCACCGAAGGTGTGCTGATGGTGGAATCTGAAGCCAAGGAATTGCCGGAAGACGTGATGCTGGAAGCTGTGATGTTCGGTCACGAGCGTTTCCAGAAGGTCATCAAGGCCATTAGCGAACTGGCCGAAGCGGCCGCCAAGCCTGCTTACGAAATGCCGGAAGCCGAAGACACCTCTGAGCTGGAAGCCAAGCTTGAGAAGGCTTATGGCGAAGATATCGTGGCCGCTTACAAAATCCTGGACAAGCAGAGCCGCGTGAAGGCCCTCGACACCGTGAAGAAGGCGGCTGTGACTGCTGAAGCCGGTGAAGAAGACGCCCGCGACGAAGCCAAGGCTGACAAGGTGGCCAAGCTCATCAAGAACATGCAGGCTGACGTACTGCGTCGCGATGTTCTGAAGAAGGAAATCCGCATTGATGGCCGTAAGCCGACCGACATCCGTCCGATTGTTGCTGAAGTAGACACCCTGCCCCGTACCCACGGAAGTGCTCTGTTCACTCGTGGCGAAACCCAAGCGCTGGTGGTTGTGACCCTCGGTACCGGTCAGGATGAGCAGATCATCGACGTGATGGAAGGCGAAAGCAAAGAGCGCTTCCTGCTGCACTACAACTTCCCTCCCTTCTCTGTAGGTGAAACCGGTCGTATGGGTGCCCCGGGTCGTCGCGAGATCGGTCACGGTAAGTTGGGCTGGCGTTCGCTCAACCCGCTGCTGCCGACCGCTGAGCAGTTCCCATACACCATCCGCATTGTTTCCGAAATTCTGGAATCCAACGGTTCGTCCTCCATGGCCACCGTGTGCGGTGCCTCCATGGCGTTGATGGCGGCCGGTTGCCCCCTGCCCCGTCCGATCGCTGGTATTGCGATGGGCCTCGTGAAGGAAGGTAAGGACTACGTGGTTCTGAGTGACATCATGGGTGACGAAGACCACCTGGGTGACATGGACTTCAAGGTTGCCGGTTCGGAAGACGGTATCACCGCGCTGCAGATGGACATCAAGATCACATCCATTACCCGCGAGATCATGGAGCAGGCTCTTGAGCAAGCCCGTGGTGGTCGTTTGCACATCCTCGGCAAGATGGCCAAGGCGATTACTGAAGCCCGTACCGAGATCTCTGACTTTGCCCCGGCGATGGAAACCATTCAGATTGAGAAGGACAACATTCGTGTTCTGATTGGTAAGGGCGGCGAGACCATCCGTGGTCTGTGCGAAGAGTACAACTGCACCATCGACATCGATGATGACGGCAAGGTGGTTGTGGCGAGCGTAAGCCGCGACAACATGAAGGCCTGTATTGCCCGCATTGAGAACATGTTCGCCATGCCGGAAATGGGTGCGACCTATGCCGGTACCGTGCTGAATACCACCGACTTCGGTGCGTTCGTAAGCTTCATGGGCGGCAAGGAAGGTCTGGTGCACGTGAGCGAAGTTGTACCTGTACGTCTGGGTCACATCACCGACGTGCTCGAAAGCGGCATGAGCGTGACCGTGAAGGTTATCGACCTGGATGACCGCGGCAAGATCCGCCTCACCGTCAAGGACATCCCGCAAGAGGGTGTTGTGGCCGAGCGCATGGCTGCTGTAGTTGAAGCCGGCGGTAGCCCCAAGCGTGAACGCGCTGAAGGCGACGACAACCGTGGTAACCGTGGCGACCGTGATCGCGGCGGCCGTGGTGGTCGTGATCGCGACCGCGGTGGTGACCGTGGCGAGCGTCGTCCGCGTCGTTCGGAGTAACTCTGGCATAAGAAAAGGCGGCCTTTGGGGCCGCCTTTTTCGTGACTTTATTCCCTTACCTCTCAAAAAAGGCAGCCATGAGGACTGCCTTTTCGCTCTTTGCGTAGAGAAGATATCAATTCATGCCGAGCACCCGCTTAAGCTCAGGGAGAGTCCAAGCCAGCAAGACCACGGTACAGGTGGAGCAAATCACTCCAAGTGCGATAAAGAAGTTTCCGAAAACTTGGGTGAGGGCCAGTGCCAGAAGAATCGTAAGGAGAAGACCTAGCCCGATACCAACGATGCGATAGAATTTAGTACCCATGGGTAACACCTTTGAACGAGGAGGGCAGTGCCCCGATTGCGCTAACCCCGTTATGGGATAGATCGGCCGCTATTTCAAGATGCGGGAGCGGCAAATGCCAAATATCGAGAGACTTATCACGGCCAGTGATGCTGGAATATTCCAACCCGCGAGAGAGAGGCCGAAGAGTTTGAAGCCTTCCTGGTCGCAGGGGACAATCTTGACGCGGTTCATGCTGGTGAGGAGGTCATCGGCAGAAGCCAAGGCTTGCTCGGCACTGGTGCCGCAAGCGGCGGGGAATGGTAGCCAGCCGTGTTGGGCGGCGAATTGCCAGAGGGCTATGCCAAGACCGCCGAGTGTAACGGCGATGATGGCGCTCAACGTCCAGCGCGGCCAGCGGGTAGTGGTACCGAAGAGCGCCAAAGCGGTGACGGCCCAATGGGCATAACGTTGCCACCAACACATTTTGCAGGGGATGACGCCAAAGCCGTATTCCAGCACAAAACCCGACAATGACAGCCCCGCACCCAGCAGCGCAAGAAGCAGGAAGAGTTGGCGGGTGGTGAGGTGGAGCGGATTCATGGCGGGATAACCTTACTTAGGCACGGAGCGTTCCATTGAGGCCGCTCTGGACGGCATCTATGGCCTTTTGCACGACGGGGGTGATGTCGGCCTCGGTCAGGGTCTTCTCGGCGCTTTGCAAGGTGAGGGAGAGCGCGAGCGAGTAGGTGTCGGCGGGGAGTTTATCGCCGGCATAGTGATCGAAGACCTCGACCGACTTGATGAGCGGCTGACGGGTGGCCTGAATAGCACCGGTGACCTGCGCGGCGGTGACGGCTTTGGGCAGCAGGAAGGCCAAGTCGCGCGTGACATGCGGATAGGGCGAGGCCGACCATGGGCGGGGTTTGTTTTGCAGCTTCAGCAGCGGTTCGAGGTGGATTTCAAAAATCGCAATCGGGCCTGCGTTGCTGGGGTAACCATACTGCTTGATAAGGGCGGGGTGCAACTCACCAAAGGTGGCCAGTGTGAACGGACCGACCGCGAGCGTGCCACTACGGCCGGGGTGGTAATGGGCTGGTGCAGTGGCCGTTACAGTCGCGGACTCGACGGGTGCACCGAGGGTTGCGAGAATTTGCATTGCGGCGGCTTTGGCGGCGAAGGTATCCGGCTTGGCTTCCGCCGTGTTCCAGTGGCGGGCGCCGGTGGCGGCGAGCACGCCGGCGGCCATGAGGGATTCGTCCATTTTCCCCTTGGTGGCAGTGAAGGTTTTGCCGACTTCGGCCAAGCGTGGGGTGGGATCGGAATTGGCAAAGTTGCGGCTGAGCGCGTGCAAGAGACCCGGCAACAGCGACGGGCGCATGGTGGTCATGTCGGTTTGTGCGAGCGGGTTGGCGAGACTGAGGAGGTCGCGGCCATTGGCAAATTGCTCGGCAGTACTTTGGCCAATGAAGCTGTAGGTCATCACTTCGAGGAAGCCTGAAGCGGCGGTGGCGCGGCGGGCCAAGCGGTCGAGGCTGATGGGTGCACCATTGACGGCGAATTGGCCGCCGATGCCGTGGGGCAGGACGGAGGGCACGTTTTCGTAGCCGACCACGCGAAGGACCTCTTCGGTGAGGTCTTCCGGTGTGCTCATGTAGGTGCGGAAGGACGGCGGAGCGACCTGCCATTCATTGCCCTTCGCGGCGATGGTGAAGCCGAGGGATTCGAGGATCTCTTGCTGGCGCTCGGCGCCAACTTCAATCCCGATGTACTGGTTGAAGAAGCCGGGGCTGTAGGTGATAGCGGCGGGCATGGGGGTGCCTTGGCCTGCGCTGACGGGAGCGGAGATCTGGCCGCCGGTCCATTCGGCGATAAGCGCCGCGCAGTATTGCAAGGCATAGGGTGCCAGTTGGGGATCGATGCCGCGTTCGAAACGTTGGCGGGCATCGGTGTGGAGGATGTGGCTCTGGCCGGAGAGCGCGATGCGCACGGGGTTGAAGTAGGCGGCTTCCAGCACGATGCGCGTGGTGGATTCCGACACCGCGCTGCCGTGGCCGCCAAGGATACCGCCGAGGCCGACGATACCGGCACCATCGGTGATGATGACGTCACCTTCGTTAAGGTTCAGTTTGATGTCGTTGAGGCCTTCGAAGGATTCGGTGCCGTTGGCGGCAGCGGCGGTGATGGTACTGCCGGAGAGCTTGTCGGCATCGTAGGCGTGCATCGGCTGGCCCAGCGCGAGCATGGTGTAGTTGGTGGCATCGACCAGTGCGTTTTTGGGGCGGAGGCCGGCGGCTTCCAGCTGCGCGCGGATGTGCGCGGGAGCTTGAGTGTTGGTGATACCCGTGATCTCCAGCAGGTTGAGGCTGGGGCAGTTCTCGGTGGTGGACTGAGCCTTAATGCTGGTCGGTGTGGTGGACGGGGTGAAATTCGGGAGCGGTTTGAGCTTACCCATATTCAGTGCGGCGAGGTCGCGGGCGAGGCCGAGGTGCGAGAAGCAGTCGCCGCGGTTGGGAGTCAGGGCGACATCCAGCACGGTTTGCGGGGCGGGCAGGATGGTGGCGAGCGGGGCACCGATCTGCGCGGTAGTGTCTTCGATCTCCCAGATACCGTTGTGCTCGTCGCCCATGCCGAGTTCGCGTTGCGAGCAGAGCATGCCATGGCTTTCGACATCGCGGATCTTGGAGGACTTGATGGCGAAATCGCCCGGCAACACGGCGCCCGGCATGGCGACGGCGACCATGATCCCGGCGCGGGCATTGGGGGCGCCGCAGACGATCTGGCGGGGCGTGCCTTCGCCGGCATCGACCATACACACACCGAGTTTGTCGGCGTTGGGGTGTTGTTCGCGGCTGATAACCTTACCGATGACAACGTTGTTGAAGGTGTTGCCGGAGGTCTCGATGGCGTCGACCTCGTGGCCGAGTTGGATCAGCGCGGTTTCCAGAGCTTGCGGAGTGGTACCGGGTTTAAGGTCGAGGAAGCTTTCCAGCCACGAGAGAACGATTTTCATACGCCTTTTTGGCGCTTTACGCGGCGGTCGTCAAGGTGTTAGCGCGACTTGGCCGGTGCTTGTTTGGTGAAGTAAATGACCAGCTCGGCCACGTTAATGCCGAACTTGCTAAGCGCGTTGCGGTTGAGAAGCGTGTTGTCCGGCATCATCCACATCCAGTCTTCGGCCGAAAGGGTTATCTTTGAGCCACTTTCGCGCTCGATAGTGATAGGATAGGTAAGTTTGATGGCGTTGCCGGATTGTTCGCCGACGGCAGTGCCGGGTACATCGACAGCTTTACCGTGAATCACACTGGCCGAGGGTTGGGTGACCGACCATTCCCGCTGCTGGGTTTTACCCGACGTGTAGGTAAAATCTTCCGCCATGCGGAGTGTACGCTGGCCTTGAGCGTTTGTACCTGGCGTACCTTGCACCACAATTTTAAAGCGATCGGTCACTTTGCCGGTGCGGCTGTAGATGGCACCATAACCGTAGGTAGTGCCGGTGAAATAGGTGATAAAATCCATTTTAGGAGATTGGTCGGCATAGTGCGAGGGCGTGGTGCTGCACGCGGCAATGAGGAATGCGGGTAAGAGTGTGGCGAGTTTCATGCTGCGGTTACGCACGGAACGGGTGGGATGTTCCGCCGCTTCCCTTTCGACATGCAAAAGGCTCCCCGCAGGGAGCCTTTGGGTGCAATGCAATTACTTGCTGCTGGCCGGAGCTACCGGATCGGGCTGGATGCACTGCTTGGCAGTGGCACAGCCGGATACGACGGCTACGAGAGCGAGGGCGAGAAAGGCTTTTTTCATGGTCTTATCATTCTGTTGGTTGAGCTGGGCATTATTCTTGGCAGAATAACGCGGGCCGGTTCGTTCTGTTCATTCACCGCATGGTTTTTACGGTAAATGCCCCTCCCCCTATAGGCGGCCGCGCTAGGAGGCTGAGACCGCGACCTTGCCATACTGGCGGAGGAACGTGGAATAGCTTTCGTAGAACAACCGGAGGTCAGGGATACCATACTTCAGCATAGCGAGGCGTTCAACCCCTGCACCGAAGGCGAAGCCCTGGTGCTCGGCGATATCGACATTACCGACGGCCAGCACATTCCGGTGCACCATGCCGCAACCCAAGACTTCCAGCCATCCGGTGTGTTTGCAGACGCGGCAGCCGGCGCCTTTACAGAAGATGCATTCCATATCCATTTCGGCACTCGGCTCGGTGAACGGGAAGTAGTGCGGACGCATGCGGGTTTTGAGTTGCTTGCCGAAGTAGAGGCGCAGGAATTCATCCAGCACGCCGCGCATATGGGCGAAGGTGGTACCGCTGTCGACCATCATGCCTTCCACCTGATGGAATTGCGGGGTGTGAGTGAGGTCGTAATCGCGACGGTAAACGCGGCCGATGCCCATGACGCGGAAGGGCGGCTTCACACTCTCCAGCGTGCGCACCTGCACGTTGGAGGTTTGGGTACGGAGGAGCTGGCGCTGAGCGTCGGAGTTAAAGGGGTTCAGGTAGAAGGTATCCTGATCCTGACGGGCGGGGTGGTGGGCCGGGAGGTTCAGCTTGGTGAAGTTGTAGTCGTCGGTTTCGACTTCCGGACCGTAGGCATGGGTGAAACCGAGGCTGCGCAGGGCGGCGGCGATGTCTTCCATGGCGGCCGTGAGCGGGTGGATGCGGCCGTTGTAGGTGGGGTCGGCGGGCAGGGTGACGTCCACCGCTTCTTCCGCCAGTTTGGCGTTGAGCGCTTCGGCCTCCAGCACCGCTTTACGGGTGGTGATGGCGGCGGTGAGTTCGGTCTTCAGCACGTTGAGTTCGGCACCGCGGGCCTTGCGGGCGTCGGGGTCGAGCTTGCCGAGCGCTTGCATTTGAGCGGTGAGTTCGCCCTTTTGGCCGAGGTAGTGGATGCGGAGTGCTTCCAACTGGTCGGCGTTGGCGGCGGGAATTTGGGCAAGGGCGGGTTGGATATCCATGCGATTTGTATAATGTGTTGCGTGTTGCATGTCGAGTGTTGCGTGTGATAGTTTGAAGATGTTGATTCTTTCTGTTTTGCTTAAATTCTTTCCCCCTTCCCGACTTCTCTTACGGCAAAGGAGTTTTGCCATGGCTAAAGTTCAATACATGGAAAGCAGTACCGACCAGACCCGGCGTGGGCGCAAGCTGACACTGGTGCATTCGGCACCGGAAATGGCGCGCACACCGAACAACCAGCTCAATAATCTGCTGTTCGGCGACACGGCCTTCAAGGTGCCGGAAGCGCCGGTGCCGAAGCTGGTTAACGCCGATGCAGATCAGTCGTGACGCCATCAAGGCGACCCAGCGGATGCAGCAGCGGTACGGTAATCGCGATGGCGGCGGGCGGTATACCCGTGCGTTGGTGAACGAGTTGGAAGGACACACTCCTTCCACCACGTTCACCTTTCATGACGATGGTACGTTTGAGCTCACGCCTGACGCTGCACCCCCAGACACTCCGGACAAGTGACGTCCTTTCTGAGTTAAGAGCCGCCCCGAGTGGGCGGCTTTTTGCTTGCGGAAGAGATGTTTACAATGTATTCAATTTTTACAGGTCTTGTGAAATCAGCATGTTTGTTTGAACGGCAAAGGAGTTTTGCCATGAGCACTTCCCCCTTTAATACACCTGAAATGTTAGCCGAAAAGCAGGCCAACCGAGACCGCCTGCTGGGGTCGTTGACCCTGCGCCCGTTGGAACATGAGCGAATCTCGTTCATGGACATTCGGATCATCGACGACCTTGAGCCGGATAAGCGCCCGCGGGATGCCAGCAAGCTGGGGAATATGATCCGCCGCGTGTGGACCACCCGGCAGCCGCTGGGGATTCGGGCGAAGGATGACACGCTGCTGGCGGTCGTGATTTCGGCCGAGACGTGGGAGAAGGCCTATCCACTTTTGAAAGAGGCGGGTTTGGTGGAAAGCGCAGAAGGAGATCCTGATCATGCACAGCCCAGATGATGTTGAACTCATCAGTGGAGATCAAGTTACCGTCAACCTTGATGGCACACGTCTGAATGGTCGATTCGATTACCATTCGCAACACAGACCACGTGCCGATCCTCAGGAACCCATCCGGTTTTTGCTGGATGATGCGGGCGAGGATGTCGTTGCTGCCGTTATTTCGCGGGAATATCTCATTCAGCTACTCAAAACATCTCCTGCCTGATACTACCAACAGCGCAAAAAACCGCCCATATCGGGCGGTTTTTTTTTCATTGAAGAACTACTTCTTCAGTGCGGTCTTGGCTTGCTCGACGATCGCTTTGAAGGCGGCGTTTTCGAAAGCTGCGAGGTGGGCAAGAACCTTGCGGTCGACCTGCACGTTGGCCTTTTTGAGACCACCCATGAAGACGCTGTAGGTCAGGCCTTCCTGGCGGGCAGCGGCGTTAATACGCTGAATCCAGAGGCTGCGGAAGTCACGCTTCTTGTTGCGACGGTCGCGGTACTGGTAGCGGAGGGCCTTTTCGACCTTCTCGATAGCTACGCGGAAGCACGATTTGGCGCGGCCGCGGTAGCCCTTGGCCATGTTGAGGATTTTCTTGTGGCGGCGGCGGTTACCGGCACCGTAGGCGGAACGAGTCATAGTTTACTGCTCCCTTAATTATTCAGATTTACCGGTGAGGCGCGCAGCAGCGGCAGCAGCCAGACGGCGTGCAGCGTTGCGGATGGCCTGGGAACGCTTGCGCTTGGCGCCGAGAGCGGGAACGAGACGGTTAACTTGCTCGAAGTTGCTTTCGTGAACCAGCGTTGTACCTTGGCTGAGACGAGCCTTTTGGCCGCGCTTGGCCAAGAAGTGCCCGTGGGCGCCCTTAGAACGAATGATTTTACCGGTACCGGTTGCCTTGCGGAAACGCTTAGCAGCGGCCTTGCGAGTCTTCAGCTTGAAGCCTGCCATGGTGGGTTCTCCCCTTAATTCAATCCCTTGCAAGGCGCGTGCTCTATGCACGGCTTAGTGGCCCGAGGGACTTTGGTAGGGGGCTTTTACGGCGGGAATGGTGGTAAGTCAAGGGATTGTGGACAATTTTGAGGGAAATTTTGGTCACCCTCACAAAAAAATCCGTCACCCCGAAAGGTGACGAATGGAATCGGGCGTGAGCGCCATATCGATATTGAAGATACCGGGCCGGAGTTCGGTAAACCTCTGCGCGAAGTATTCGCACCAGTCATCGCCAAACGGCAGAATGATGGCCTCGGCATACCAGCCGGTATGGCGGCCCTTGGCTTCATTCTTTTTGGCGCGAATGGCGACGATCTCGTCGTCATCGACCCGCGCATTCATATTGATTGCATTGTGCAACTCGGCCAGCAGCCGACGCAAATAGCGCTTCAGAAGCTCGTCCGATAGAGACGGCACATCTTCCACCAACCTCATGAAGAACATGAGACGAGACTGGATCTGATCAAATTCGAGCAAATGGCCCTGATTATCTTCGTCGGTAAGTTCTCCGGCGGCAAGCTCGGCCAGCCCGATAATGTCGTAGAGATCGCCCAGCTCCTCATTCCACTCGGCCTCAGAACCGGCTTCGAGAAACTCATCGATCTCTTCTATCAGCTTGGCCGCGATCAAGAGAAGCTTGAGGCGCCCTGCGGGACGTGTGGCGAATGCATAACCCTCGCGGGCGAGGGCATCGAGCAAGATACCATCGCGGACAAGCTTGCCCACGATAAATGCACGGTAGTTCTGTGGTGACAGATTATAAAGGGTCATGGGGATGTCCTTTTCCGGATGAAGAAAGAATGCCCTATGTATACCATTAAAAGTAACGATTTTGCAAGATGATTGCCACACTCTGCGGCGCCGGGGTTGAAGAGCATGCGTAAGTCACGTATGGATTTTGTAAATATCGTCATCCAAAAAATAAGAACGACGTACACCCATGAACTTCTCCCTCGATCTCCCCCTTCGTCTTGCCTATTTGAAGCTGGATGGCCGCCACAACCCCCAGCTGGCCACAGACCTGCGCCGCACATGGCAATTGATCGAAGCCCCGTTACAGACCGTTCTGACCGAATTTTACCGTCATGTGGGTGAACAGCCCCACCTTGCGAAGCTGTTTGTGGGACGTGAAATCCCGAGGATCCAGCAAGCCCAATTCGACCACTGGAAAGCCACCTTTATGGGTGGATTCGATGCCGACTACGAAATGCGTGTGAAGCGGATCGGGATGGCGCATGCCAAGATCGGGTTGGGGCCACGCTGGTTCTTTGGTGCGTACTGCCTTGTATTGGCCGAGCTTGGCCCGCACATCCACCGTCGCGCCGCACGCGGCCTGCTGGGACGCAAAAACGCCGAGAGCGAGCGCTTGACGGCACTCTTCCAGCGCGTGGTGTTTGCCGACATGGACTCCATTTATGCCGTGTACGAACATCTTTCCAACCAGCAACATGCCGAAGAACGCGCCGGCCTGATGCAAAAGATGATGAACAGTTTTGACACCGAAGTGGCCGGACAGCTGGCGACCGTTGCGGCGGCCAGCGAACAACTGAGCAGTACGGCCCGCGAGATTGGCCAGCAAGCGCGCAGCGTGAGTGACGGCGCCGGCCAAGCCCGCGCACTCAGCCTTGATTCCCGCGAGACCAACAGCCGTTTAACCGAAGCGACCCGCGAGATTACGAGCGTTGTCGACCTGATTCAGGACGTTGCCGAGCAGACCAACTTGCTGGCTCTGAACGCGGCCATTGAAGCCGCCCGTGCCGGTGATGCCGGACGCGGATTTGCCGTGGTGGCCAACGAAGTGAAAAAACTGGCACAGACCACCGCCGATGCGACGGATGGAATCCGGAAGAAGATCCTGGAAATCCAGCAGGCCGTGGATAAGACGGTCCACGCTTCCGCCCAGATCACCCACGCTGTTGAGATGATCACCGACAATGCCGGCGCCATTTCGACCAGTCTTGGCGAGCAGGCGCAGGCCACCGGCGATATCTCTCATGGCATGGTGGACGTACAGAGTTCTATCAAGCGCTTCTTCAGCGATCTGGCGAACTAGTGCCCGATTTAAAAAACCGGCCTGTGGGGCCGGTTTTACACACGTCTGAAGACTACTTACGATACCCGGCGGTCAGCAAGGTGAGCAGCTTGTGCATCTGGGCACGTTGCTCGGCGCGCGGGGTGACCATATCCACCATACCGTGTTCCAGCAAATATTCAGCACGTTGGAAGCCTTCCGGCAGGGTTTGGCGGATGGTCTGCTCGATCACGCGGGCACCTGCAAAGCCGATGAGGGCACCCGGTTCGGCCATGTGCACGTCGCCGGTCATGGCGAAGCTGGCGGAGACACCACCGGTGGTGGGATCGGTCAGCAATACAATATAAGGAAGGCCGGCTTCCTTCAGGCGCGCAATGGCGGCAGTGGAGCGGGCCATTTGCATGAGGCTGAGCGTGCTTTCCTGCATCCGCGCACCGCCGGAGGCAGTGATGGCCAACATGGGCAGGCCGTGTTTGTGGGCGTATTCGGCCGTGGCGACGAGAGCCTCGCCCACACCGCGCGACATCGAGCCGGCCATGAAGCCGAAATCGAGGGCGCACACAGCCACCGGTGCGCCGAGCACGTGGCCGTGGAGGGCGCGGAAGGCATCGGTGTGGCCGGACGATGCGCGGGCATCCTTCAGGCGGGCCTTGTAGGCTTTTTTATCCTTGAAATGCAAAGGGTCGTCGGCGGGGACGGGCACGGCGATGGTGACAGGGGCTTTGCCTTCGTCCTGATCCAGAAGATGTTCGAGGCGCGCGTCGATGTCCCAGCGCAGATGGTGGTTGCAGTGGGTGCAGCACATGAGGTTGGCCGGAAGCTCCACCGCATAGTTGAGCTGGCCGCAGGAGGGACATTTTTCCCAGACATCGGCGGCGACTTCACGCTTTTTGGTCGTTTTGATCGACGGACGGATGAGATCGGTGAGGAAAGACATTCGGGGTTTATAGCGTGTTTCGGCTGCGCTGTTAAGGGGTTGGCGCGGGTGGCGCTTTTGGGGTGGGCAATTTTAAGCCTGAATGCCTTTTCTTGGAGGGGGCAGCTTGTTTTTAAGAGGGGTTAGCGTTAGGGTGCGGGCGTTAACAAGGAGATAACCTGTATGAGCCTCAAAGACCTGCCCGCCGGTAAGGAACCGCCACACGATATTTACGTGGTTGTAGAGAACCCCAAGCACACCCCGCACATCAAGTACGAAGTGGATAAAGACACCGGCCTGCTGTTTGTGGACCGCTTTGCGCCCATGCCGATGGTCTTCCCCGCGCACTATGGCTTTATCAACAACACCCTGGGTGGCGATGGCGACCCTGTTGATGCCTTCGTTTACACCGACATTGCTGTTGTACCCGGCGCGGTGATCCGCGCCCGTCCGGTAGGTGTGCTGATGACCACCGACGAAAGCGGTGAAGACGCCAAGCTGGTGTGCGTACCGCACAAGAAGCTGGACTCGCGTTTTGAAAACATCAAGGACTACACCGACCTGCCCCAGATGTTCCGCGACCAGTTGGAACAGTTCTACAGCCACTATAAGAATCTGGAGCCCGGCAAGTGGGTGAAGATCGCTGGTTGGGGCGACGCCAAAACTGCCGAGGCGATTGTCC
This sequence comes from Pseudomonas fluorescens, assembly GCA_003241595.1. Taxonomy (GTDB): domain Bacteria; phylum Pseudomonadota; class Alphaproteobacteria; order UBA2136; family UBA6156; genus UBA6156. Next base: position 14,499 of record QFOU01000003.1, on the reverse strand, counting down.
TCAAAGGCATTACCGACGCAAAGTAATCCGTGCGGATGACAGGAGCCCTGCGGGGCTCTTTTTTGTCGTCTTGTCACCCCCCCAAAAAAAACACCCGCCTGTAGCGGGTGTTGTGGGATTAGTTGACTTAGAAGCTGTAAGCTACGCCAAGCATGGCTTTGGGTTGCAGCTCATCCTTCACCAGCGGGGAGTCGGCCGCATCGCCGATCAGGTAGTCGGCACCGACCTTGCCTTGCACGCTCCAGTTACGGGTAAGGGCGTGGCGGACACCGATCGCGGCATCGACGTGGGTGAAGCCGGCATCGAGGCTGTAGGCCGGGCGACCCGGAGCGGCATAGGCGGGGGCGACACCGTAGTAAGTGGTGACGTAGTCATCGCTACCATAGTTAAGACCGCCTTCCAGCGTCAGCATGGTCACGCGGCTGAGGGGATATTTGTAATCGGCACCCGCACGGGCGGTATAACCTTCGTGGGCACCCGATACGTCAAACAGGGCATGAGCCTCGAGGCCCAGCAGCGGGTTAACTTGGTAGCGTACCTTGGGGCCCATTTCGAAGGCGCCATCGATATCCGGCATGCCGGTGAGCGTGGCACTGTCGGAGCTGTCGCGTTCGAAGCGGTAGTTGCCCATCAGGCCGATGGTCAGTTGGTCATCCACAGCGTGGTCGAGACCGGCGGTGAGGCCGCGCAGGTAGAGCGTGTTACCGGGAGTGATCTCGGTGCTGGCGGCGACCATGGGGATCGGCAGCGTTTCGTAGTCGTCGGAGCCGGAGTATTCGGGCTTCACCATTACGCCTGCACCAATGGTGACTTTGGACGTTTCGGTCGATGCATAGCTTTGTGCATGGCTCACGGTGGCCAGCGTAGTGGCGGCAAGGGCTGCCAAGGCGATGGATTTCATGGGGTTTCTCCTAATTATTGGGGATTAGTTTAGCGGGTAAGCTCGATGTGTCAACCGTTTGGGGCGGCTTTGGTTCAATTGCCGCATAAGGCGCGGGCGGCCATGATGGCATCCTGCATCTCGGTCTTATTGGGGTAGAACCATGGAAGGCTGTTCGCAGCCTTATTAAAGCCTGCCAGATTCGGCCATTGGCGGGATGTCGCCTCGCCCGCTGCCGCGGCTGCGGCAATGGACATATTCATGAGGCTCTTGCTCTGTTTTTGCTGATAGGTGAGCAGAGACAGGTCTTGCACCAGAATCATACCCTTTTGGCACAGTGCAGCCATTTTGAGGGGCATGGGTGGAGGCCCTGAGATCACCTGTTGAATGATGACCGGTTGTGGCGCGGCCGCTGGCGGAGACGGCAAGTTCAGGCTCGGGCTGATGACCGTCGTAGGTGTAGGGGCTTCCGGCAGAATTGTAGGCGACACGGGAATGACCGTCGGCGTGACCAGCGGGTCGGCCGCTGGCAGGCTATAGGACTCGGGCGCTGGACTTTGCGCCGGTGGCATGAAGAAGCCGGGACTTGAATCCTTAAGGCGCACGGGCGCGAGCAATACAGGCACCAACAACAAGGCAAACAGAATACGCATGCCCCACACTACCATATAAGGAAGACCCCTTTCGGGGCCTTGCTCGGGATTGCATCAACTACTTGTTGATACGGATGCGCAGTTCCTTACCGGTCTTGAAGAACGGCACGCGCTTGGCGGGTACGCTGACAGCTACACCGGTACGCGGGTTACGACCCTTGCGGGCAGCACGCTCACGGACGCTGAAGGCACCGAAGCCACGCAGCTCTACACGGCCGCCTTCGGCCAGAGTGGTGGTGATTTCTTCAAAGATGGTGTTGACGAGCTTTTCCAGATCATCGGCGCGGAGGTCGGGGTGGCTCGCGGAAAGCTTTTGAATAAGTTCGGATTTGGTCATGGTGTTATTTCCCCCTTGGTGGCTTACGAAGCGCTGTTCGCCTTGTAATGAGCGAATCCCTTGGCAGCTTCAATACGCCGGACAATGCCGCAAAGTTCGTATCTTCGCAAGATTAAGAATCAGGTTTTTGCGTGTCTTAGGTTAAAAAACCGCAGAAACACGCGACGAAGCGGCTGAAATTAAGCAACCCTCTTTAAACTGGCACTAAGCCACGCGACGCTGGCGGGTGGGAAGCTGCACCACATTCGTTGCACGATTGTCGGTCGTTGGGGCTACCGGTGGAAGAGGATCGAAGATCAGCGCCGCACCGTGCTCAGCACGTCCGCCACCGACACCCGGAACATAGCCCGCACGGATTTCCAAACCATAATTCACGGGGCCGAGGCGCTGGACGAGCATCATGGCCAGTTGTTGAATGAGAGCATCTTCAACACGGCCATCGGCATCGTGAGCGCGCTTGAGGCTCCAACCCAGACTGAGGATGGCTTTGGGGGCCGCATGTTGGCAAAGGCGAATGAAGTGCTCGGGCTCCATGCTTTCCGCCACATTGTGCGCGGCAAGCAGAGAGAAGATCTCGGTGTGCAGGATGACTGGCGTCGTGGGCTTGAGCAGATGGAGAATAGCCAGAGTCGGTTCGATGGCGGCGGGGCTATGGAAATCCAGTTTCATGGCCTTGCCGGCACGCTCGGCGGCGGCGATGAAGGTGGCCGCGTCCAGCTCGGCGATCGCGCCCTTTTCAGCGATCAGCGGAGTGGCATCGTTCGGGCCGAAATGGATGTCGGCTTCTATGACATGGAGGGAGTCGTCGGCAAGGGCCTCGGTCAGCTTATCCAACGTATTCACGCGGTGCGCCCATTGAAGCTGGGAGGCATCGGACACGTCGAAATAGGAAGCTAGGCTCTGCATAAGTTAGAACCTAGCGGAAGTAAGGTTATTTTGCGAGGCCCCCTACCATTTGGATGGTGAGGAATGTGGCGAATTGGAGACGACCGTGAACCGGCCGGAACGCCACTTTATTTGGCCTTTTTGCCGAGAACGTTGCTCCGTTTGGCTCCGTTTGCCAGCAGCAGGTTGGCAATGGCGAGGTCCTGATTGGCCAGCGCGATATCCATTGGTGCCAGACCGTTACGGTCGGCCTTGGTGGAGTTGGCACCGTTCTCCAGCAGCATCTTACTCAATTGATAATAGCCGCCCCGCACCGCATAGTGCAGCGCGCTGCGGCCCGTAAGGTCCACCGCATTGACATTGGCGCCCAGAGTGACCAGTTTTTTAGCCATTTCGACGGAATTTTTACGAGTGGCCAGCATGAGCGGGGTATTGCCGTAGCGATCCTGAACATTCGGTTTACCACCGACCTGCACCAGATAATCGGTCAGGCTGAGGTTATTGCCATCCACCGCGTAGAAGAGCGGTGTCCAGCCATCGAGAGTCGCGGCATCCGGACGGGCACCGGCGGCCAGCAACAGCTGAGTCATGGCCGGGAAGCCGGACGCAACAGCGCGATGCAGGGGGGTTTGCATATTGGTGGTGGCGGCATCCACATCGGCACCCGCGGCCAGCAGGAGTTTGACCGCTTCGATCTGGTTGGATTCGGCCGCTGCCATCAAAACGGTGGAGGAGAAGGTGTTGCGGATGGTGACCGGCATACCGGCCTGAAGATACATTTGCAGGGCGGGAAGATCTCCCTTGCGGGCGGCCTCGAAGAAGCCGTTCACCGACCATGCATAGCCACGTTGAGCCAGTTGCTCACGCTGCTGCATGATGGCCGCTTCCTCCGGCGAGGTTGACGAAATGCTGCGCGAGCGAGCCATGTCTTCCGCGCTGAGCGCCTTAAAGGTATTGGTTGTGTTCTCGGGACGTGTGAACACTGTATGACGTGCTACCGGCTTGGTTACAAAGACCTGGGCCGGATAGGTTGCATGGTAGGCCGGGGCCGCACGGCCGAAATCGACCGGCGTGGGAGCCTGCATCGCACTACCGCCGGCTAACATTCCGAGCAGGCCAAAGATCGCCAGCACCACCAGAAGGCCCAGTACCAGCATGACCCAGCGGCCACTGAGCCAGTCCGGCATAGTGGCCGCGTGGTCGGCGGGGCGGTTGAGCAACACGCCCAAACGCCCTTGCCATTTGGCAATTGCGGGGTGATTCAGAAAGTTGGGTTTGGCCATGATTAGAAAGATATTGAGGGAATGGCTTTACACGTCAAGCGCTGAAAGATAAAAGTGCTGCCGAAGCAGCCCCATAATTGAGAGTATATTAACATGTCCGCAACAGTAGACCCGAAAAGTCTCCCCCTGAACCCCGCTTACCGCACCCTGCGCTGCGGTGAGCCGCGCGATACACATGTGGGCCAGAATGTGAAGTTGGCCGGCTGGATCTTCCGTCGTCGCGACCACGGTGGCGTTGTATTTATTGACCTTCGTGACACCACTGGCATCACCCAGATCGTGTTCAAGCCTGAAACTGTCGGTACCGATGTGATCGAAGCCATTACCCACACCGGCCTTGAAAGCGTTATCGCCATTGAAGGCACCATCATCGCCCGAGGCGAAGGCTTGGTGAACCCCAACCTGCCCACCGGCATGATCGAGGTCGAAGTCAAATCCCACCAAGTGCTGGGTAAGGCCGACCCCCTGCCCTACTCGTTGGTGGATGACAGCGTGCCGGAAGAACTGAAACTGACCTACCGCTTCCTTGATCTGCGCCGCGAAGATGTGTCCAATACCATCAAGCTGCGCAGCGATGTGATCGCCAGCCTGCGTCGCCGCATGTGGGACAAGGGCTTCCGTGAATTCCAGACCCCCATTCTGACCGCCAGCAGCCCCGAAGGCGCCCGCGACTTTCTGGTGCCGAGCCGCCTGCACCCCGGCAAGTTCTATGCCCTGCCGCAAGCCCCCCAGCAATTCAAGCAACTGCTGATGGTGGGTGGTTTTGACAAGTACTTCCAAGTCGCCCCCTGCTTCCGCGACGAAGATGCCCGCGCTGACCGCTGCCCGACCGACTTTTACCAGCTCGATCTTGAAATGAGCTTCATCCAGCAGGAAGATGTCTTCAATCTGGTCGAAGACGTGGTTGGCGGTACTTTTGAAGAATTCAAGAACTGGAACGGCAACGCACGTAACGACACCGGTCGTCATGTCGTGGCCCCGCAGTGGATCCGCATCCCCTACAACGAGGCCATGCTGCGCTTCTCCAGCGACAAGCCCGACCTGCGCTGCCCGATTGAGATCAAGGATGTGAGCGACGTCTGGGCCGAGAGCGAGTTCAATGTCTTTAAAAACCTGGTGGCCAACGGTGGCTACGTCCGCATGATCGGTGTGCCCGGTGCCGCCGCCCAACCGCGCAGCTGGTTTGATGATATCGGCCGCTGGGCGCAGAATGAACTCGGCTCGCCTGCCGCCCCCGGCTACATCACCCTGAAGGATGGTGAGTATAAGGGCCCGCTGACCAAGTTCCTGACCCCCGCCCAAGTGGAAGGTTTGTTCACCCTCGCCGGCGTTGGCGAAGGTGCGTCCATTTTCTTTGTGGGTGGTAAAGAGCCTGCCATTCATAAGATCCTCAACCCGCTGCGTGTACGCCTTGGTGCCGATTGCGGCCTGAACGAGACCGGCGTGTTCAAGTTCTGCTGGATTGTGGACTTCCCGATGTTCGAAAAGGCAGATGATGGTAAGATCGACTTCAGCCACAACCCATTCAGCATGCCGCAGGGCGGCCTTGAAGCGCTGAACACCATGGATCCGCTTGAGATCAAGGCGTTCCAGTATGACCTGGTGTGCAACGGTTACGAGTTGATCTCCGGTGGTATCCGCAACCACTTGCCGGAAGCGATGATCAAGGCCTTCAATATTGCCGGTTACGGTGAAGAGACCGTGAAGGATAAATTCCGCGGGATGTGGAAAGCCTTCCACCTCGGCACACCTCCGCACGGTGGCTGCGCACTGGGTATTGAACGCACCATCATGCTGCTGGCTGAAAGCAACATGGTGCGCGAAGTCGTGACCTTCCCGATGACCCAGCGTGGTGAAGACCTGTTGATGGGTGCTCCGGCGGTTGTGGAAGAGCGCCAGTTGAAGGAACTGCACATCAAGCTGCGTTAATCTGCGCACAGCACCTGACAGAAACAGGCAGTTGCAGCCCCCTGCAACTGCCTGTTTGTTTAGCAGGCCGCATACAGATTGGTGAGTTGATTCTATACTACGCCCATGATGACCCTACGCCCCCTCCCTTCCCAGCATTACCTTTGCCCCGAGCTGGTCTTTGATTGCTCGGACGAGACCGATACTGCCGAACTGGCACGCCTTATCGCGCGCTATACGCTCGCGGGAGACCTCATCCGTCTGGAAGGGGATCTGGGAGCGGGCAAAAGCACGTTCACGCGTTATTTCCTTCAGGCTTTGGGCCACAAAGGCGAGACCCCCAGCCCGACCTATACGTTGGTTCAGCTGTACGAGAGCGACGCCCGTGTACCGGTTGCGCATGTGGACTGCTATCGTTTAAAAGACCCTTCCGAACTGGATGGTTTAGGTTTGGAAACCTACCGTACCCATGGCGTGATCGTGGCCGAATGGCCGGATAAGGGTGGTGACCTGCTGGCCGCCAACCAACCCGATTTTTTGAACTATCATATTCAGGAAATGAATAATCCAGGCGTACTGACCCTTGTATTGGAAAGCGGTACGACCGAGGGCGCCCGTGCCATCACGCTGAAGGGCAGTCGCAGTTGGCAGCGTCGGTTTGGATTGATGTTTGAACAGGTGCGTCGCCGACGGACAGAGACTGGTCAGAAAGCATTTTTGGACAGTCTTGGCATGGATGACTACACGATTGAGAATCTCGGTGGAGATTGGAGCTTCCGGAGTTACTGGCGGATTAAGATGGCGAATGGCGAACAGCGCATGCTGATGGATTCGCCACCACCCATTGAAGGTGTAGCTGAATTTGCTGCTGTGGCTGATTTTTACAATGCGAATGGGGTACGGGCACCGAAGACGTATGGTCGGGATGATACGCAGGGTTATTTATTGCTGGAAGATTTTGGCAGCCGCAACCTTCTCTCGGCCTTGCAGCAGGGTTCGGCCAATGCCGTGGAATGGTACAAGGTCGCGATTGATGCCCTGTGCCGCTTGACGCAGGTTCCGGCGATGCCGGGAGGGCGGACGTTCACCCCGCGTGACTGGTGGATCGATGCCGCCCGCTTTACCGACTGGTATATGCCCATGGTGACCGGACGTTGCACGCCAGTGGCTGAACGTGCCGAATTCATGGCGCTATGGCAGGAGGTCTTTCATGAGTTCGAGGGTATTCCCCGCGGCACCATGCCGTGGGATTACCAAGCCACCAACATGATGTTATTGGGCGATACGCCCACACTGGAAAATTTTGGTCTGATTGATATTCAGGATGCCAAGCATACGCCGATCGCGACCGATATGGCGATTCTGTTACGGGACATCCGCCGGGCACAGGATGATGGTTTGGAACATGCCATGGTGAGCTATGCCGTGACCCAGTTGGGTATCCGTGAAGAACATCTGCGTGATGCCCTAGACATTGCCAGCCTGCACCATTGCAGCCGTATTCTGGGTGGTTTGGCACGCATCTATGTGCGTGATGGCAAGGTTGCGGGACCGCGTCGCTTTATTCCGCGCACATGGGAAGTGGCCAAACAGAGCTATTCGAACCCCAAGTTAGCCAAGCTTGTGGACTTCATGCAGCGGTGGGAACAGCCCGGACTTGAAAAACTGGCACGTGATGCACAGGAACAGGCGGCGTAAGGATGAGTGAGATCAAAACCGCCATGGTATTGGCCGCAGGCTTGGGTACCCGTTTGCGTCCGTTGACCGATAACCTTCCAAAACCGCTGATCAATATTGGCGGCACTCCCGTCATCATCCGCATCTTGAACATGTTGCACGAGGCGGGCATTGAGCGGGTGGTGATCAATACCCACTACCTTGCACATATGCTGGAAACGGCGGTGAAAGCTGCGACGCCGGTGGGAATGAAGGTGTACTTCAGCTATGAGGAAACCTTGCTGGAGACCGGCGGTGGCATGAAAAAAGCCCTGCCGTTACTCGGGGATGACCCGTACCTTGTGGTGAACAGCGATGCAGTTTGGATGGATGAGGTAAAGCCTTTGCTGAAGCCACTTATGGCCGCGTTTGACGGGGAAAAGCATGATACGCTTCTGGCGGTTGTGCCCTTGAGTGAGACGAAGGCGTTTTTGCCGCTGGGCGATTTCAAATTCAATAAAAAGACCAAAGCGTTAGACCGTGTTCCGCCGCGCGAGAAATGGGATGTGGTAGTTGCCGGCGTGTATGTGATGAAGCCGGGTGTGATCATGCACGAAGTCTCTGAAAAATTTAGTGTTAATAAGTGCTGGGATGACCTGCGCGCCGTGGGACGTCTGCACGGGTGGCTTTATACCGGCCGGTGGCGCGAAATTGGCTCTCATCAAGGCTTAGAGATGGCTCGCGCCATGGTGGCGGGAGTTTAGATGTGCCGGTTGCCGCGGGGTTCTCGGAAGCATTAAGTCTTTATTTAAAAAGACAATTTTCGGATACTTTAGCCGACCTGCTGGTGTTTGTGCCGACCTCACGGGTGGCGGCGCGGGTGCGGGCGCGCTTAAGCCTTGATTTTACGGGTGTTTTACCGGCCATTCTGCCCTTGCGTGGCAATGGGGAAGTGGCGGACTTACTGGGTTTTGAGGTGGGCGGTGCGTGCGCGCCGTGGGCGGCACAGCTTGAAATCGTTCGGTTTTTGAAGGAAAAACAGCGCGAGGCGCGTGAGGATGCCGCCGAAAGTGGAGCGATTGTCCCTGCCGAGGTAAAAGGTGCGCGGTTATGGCGACGTGCGCAGGGGATTTATCGGACATTAGACCGACTGGCGGCGCATGGTTTGACCACGTGGGACCTGCGTAACAGTGTGCCCGAAAGTATGACATTGCAATGGGAGGTACAGGCGACCACGTTGCTGGAGGTGAGCCGCCATATGGATGGCTGGTTGGCCGGACAAGGGTTGATGTGGTCCGGTCGGCAGGAAAAAGAGATTCTGGAGCGGGCGGCGGCGGTGTTGGCGGATGAGGCGTGTCCGTGGATTCCGGTGGTGGCGGGGGTTTTGGATGGATTACCGGCGGCCCATGCGGTGATGGAGGCTGCGGCGGCGCGGGGGGCGATTGTGCAGCCCGAGTTGGGTGAGGTGACGCGCGGGTTTGTCGCCGAGTTGGAAGCGACGTTGCCGGTGCAGCCGCTGGACGGTGTAGTGGCGGGTGAGGCTGCGGTGTTGGTGGCCGAAACCGATCCTGAAGAAGCGTGGGCGGTGGCGCTGAAAGTGAAGCAAGCGGTGGTGGAGGGTGTGGGCCGGATTGGGGTGGTGTCTCCCGATTTAGGTTTATTGGAGCGGGTCGCGGCGATTCTGGCCGAGTTGCAGGTGCCGGTGAGTGTGGCGGGGCAAGGCTGTGTGGCGGCCACAGCCGAAGGACGGCAGGCGTTGGCGCTGCATGCGGGCTTGAAATATGGCACGCCTGCGGATTGGATCGAGGCGATGGTGGGGGCCGGTGCGGCGGATGAGGTGATGACGGCGTTGATGCCGCTGGCTGAGGTGGACATCTGGCTGGACCGTGACGACTGGCATGCGGCGATGGAGTTGATGTTGGAAAATGCATGGGTGAGTGCCGAAAGTAGCATAACCGAAGTGGCGTTGTTGGCACCGTTGGAAGCGCGCTTGATGGACTTCGATTTACTCATCGTGTCCGGTTTGAATGAGGGCACGTGGCCTGCGGGCAGTGGCGATCCGTGGTTGAGTGAACCGCAGTTGCGGGCGTTGGGTTTGCCCGATGCGGCGCGCAAGGCCAAATTGGCGGGTACGGAGTTTGAGAGTGCCTTGAATGGGGGAAGTCGCAGCGTGTTGGTGACGCGGGCGAAGACGGTGGAAGGTCGCGACATGGTGCCGAGCCGGTGTGTGACGGCGGCGGGCCCCCTGCCTGCGGCGGATGCGGGTATTTTGCAGATGGTGCGTCAGGTACGGGCGGAGGCCTTCGGCCCGACAGCGACGACGCTGGGTGCGTTCATGCCCACGGGAGACCTCTGGCCTTCCCGCTGGAGTGCGAGTTTTGTGGAGGCGATGTTGGCATGCCCCTACAAGGCACTGGGTGAGCGGGTGTTGGGATTAACTGCGCCCGACCCGTTGTTGCCGCAGCCCGACCCGCGTGTGGCGGGGCTGTTGGTGCACCGCTGGTTGGAGAAGGCAGGGAAGGAAATTTCGGAAGTGACCACCGCCAACGCCGAGGCGGTGGAGAAGCGTTTACTGGAGTTGGCGGCGTGGGAACTGCGTACCGAGAACAACGTAGTGAAAGCCATTTGGAGTTCCAAGTTCGCCAAGCTGGCCCCGGCCCTTGTGGCGCGGTGGCTGGCGGATGGGCGGCGCGTGGATGTGGTGGAGAAGCGGTTGCAGAAGGCCGTTGGGCCGGTAACGCTCACCGCAACCTTGGACCGTGTGGAGCGGGCGACGGAGGGGGCGGTCATTATCGACTACAAGACCGGTACGCCGCCAAGCTGGAGCAGTGTGGCGAGTGGGGAGCGTCCGCAACTGGCGTTGGAGGCGTGGTTGTTGGGGCAGGATACGGAGGTGGCCAGTGTGGAATACTGGCAGTTGCGTGGGTATGGGAGTTCGCCGTTGAATGTGACCTCTCCCGGTGGGCGGAGCGTGAGTTTGGAGACGATCTTGGAGCCGGTGCCGGACGGTGTGGCGGCGTTGGTGGGAGCTTTCCCGGAGGGCGCGCCGTTCATGGCGTTGCCGGATAAAGCCGGTGGCGGATTGATGGCAACAGGTGTGTGTGCGCGGTGTGACTTGGCCGGTGTGTGTCGTCGAAAGGCAGGTGTGTAATGTTGTTTGATGCCGACCTTTTGAAGACCGCTGCGGGGGCGCAGACGCAGGCGTTGGCGAGTGAAGCGAGTGTATGGATCTCGGCCAACGCCGGAACCGGTAAGACCGAAGTGTTGACGCGGCGGATGTTGGCGTTGTTGCTTTCTGACCCGACACTGGAGCCGCGGCAGATCTTGGCGTTGACCTTCACCAAAGCCGGTGCGGCGGAAATGGCGGCGCGTTTGCCCGCGCGGTTGAGTGCGTGGGCGGGGTTGGAGGCGGTGAAGCTGGCGGAGACGATTCAGACCGATCTGGGGATTGCCGTGGACGATGCCCAAGTGGCGTTGGTGCGGGTAAAGGCACTGGCGGAGGCGGTGCGGACGGCCCCGCCGCTGGTGGCGACCATTCACGGGTTGGCGCAGCAGATCTTGGGGCGGTTCACGTTGGAGGCGGGCTTACCGCTGGACTTTGAAGTGCTGGAAAGCGGTGCGCAGACCCGATTGTTACGCGACATCCAGCACAGCCTGTTAGTGGGGGTGGATGGGCAGTTGGCGGCGTATCTGGGTGTATTGCTGGATGAGCTTGGCGAGCATGGCTGGGAGGAGTTGACCAACCTCGTGGTGTACAACTGGGCACGCTTGGAGGCCCTGATGGAGGGCAAGGGCGGACTGGGTGCGGTGCTGGCGCGATTGAAGGATGAGTTGGGCATTACGGACTCCCAAGTTCATGCTCTGCCACTGGTGCCGAACCCTACGGAGTGGGCGGCGTTGCAGCGGATTGGGGCGACGTTGCCAGAGCATAAAGTACATAGTGTTCTGACGGCGACTGAGGCCATGCGCGAGGCGGCGTGGCGGACTTTCCTGCTCACTGACAAAGACACGGCACGGGCGAAGCTGTTTGTGAAGGCCGAGTTGGCGGTGGTGGATGAGGTGGATTCCGCATTGTTGATGGAGGCGGCGGCGCGGGTGGAAGACAGCGTGCGGATGCGGAAGATTCATAGAGGTTATGATGTGACCGAGGCGGCCTTGTTGTGGGCGGCGGCGGTGCGCGCCAACTATGTCATGCGCAAACACGAAGGTGGGTTGGTAGATTATGCCGACCTGCTGGATGGGTTGGAGCGTGTGATGGGGGCCGCCGACACCGGTATGAGCGAGTGGGTATGGTATGGGTTGGATCGGCGCTTCCGGCATTTAGTGGTGGATGAGGCGCAGGATAACAACCCGCAGCAGGACCGGATTGTGCAGTGGTTAGCCAAGAGTTTGTTGAGTGGCGATGTGGGCGATGGTGCGCCGCGCACGGTGCTGGCGGTGGGCGATATGAAGCAGAGTATCTTCCGTTTTCAGGGGGCGGTGCCGGAGTTGTTCGTGAACCTGCGCGAGACGTTGCGCGGGTGGGCGAGCACTGTGCGGGAAGTGGACTTGGTGCATAGTTTCCGCAGCGGCCAGCATGTGCTGGGGCTGGTGGATGCGGTGTTTATGCAGGGCGATAGTGGCTCGGTCGTGATGGGGGCGGATGTGCGTGACTGGCCGGCTCACAAGGCGGTGGCGGTACGGGCGAGCCGGGTAGAAATTTGGCCCACCGTGCGGGTGGAAGAGCAGGACGAGGTGGCGCCATGGGCGTTGCCGCAAGTGCGTTCGGCTGCACAGGGCCATGGGGCGGACATCAGTTGTTTGACACAGGTGGGGCGGTGGTTGCAGGCGCAGGTGGGTGTAACAGTGATGCCGAGCACAAGCAAGCCGCTGCGGTGGGACGATGTGATGCTGGTGGTCCAGCGCAATAAAATTGCAGGACTGGCAGCGGGTGTACTGCGTGGCATGGGGATTCCGGTGGCGAGTGCGGGCGGGGTTCAGCCGCTGGCGGTGGATGATGCGGTGGCGGCGGTGCGAGTAGTGTTTAATCCAGCGGATAATTTGGCGCTGGCGACGGCGCTGAAGGGCGTACGCGGATGGAGTGATGCGCAGGTGCTGGCGTTGGCCGAGCGGGCATTGAAAGTGGCGGAGAGCCGCGATGAGGCGGTGTGGTGGAGCTTTGTGGAGGGGGATGATCGTGTCTGGTTGGATGGATTGCTGGCGCGGGCGTGGGATAAGCCGCTGGATGTGGTTATGCACATTTGCGCGGAGGTGGGTGGCGACATGCGGGTGTATGAGCCTCTGCTGGGGTGGGCCGAACAATGTGACAACCTGCGCGAGCTGGTGGAGAAGTTGGAAAATGAAGAACTGCCCGCGGGAAGTGGTGGCAGTGGCGTGCGTATTCTGACCGTGCATGGGAGCAAGGGGTTGCAGGCGCCGTTGGTGATTCTGCCCGATACCATGGCGGCTTTGGCGGACATGAGTCGCGACAAGGTGCTGTGGGGCGACGGTGTAGTGCTGTTCAAGCAGGCCAAGGGGCTGAGTGCGCTGGAAGATGGTTTGGTCGACGCCGAAAAAGAGCGGCGTAAAGCCGATAGCCTGCGGGGGCTGTATGTGGCGATGACGCGGGCGATGGATTGGCTGGTGGTGACCGGATTTGGTGAGGTGAAGGACAGCACGGATACATGGTGGACGCGCGTGAAGGCGGGATTCGGTGAGACGGACGCGCTCGGTGAGGTGTTTGAGCGCGGGGTGCGCGCCGAGGTGGAGGCGCCTGCGGTTGTGACGATTCCGGAGTGGGTGCGGGCGCCGGTGGCAATGGATGTACCGAAGGAACAGAGTGCGGCGCAGAAGCGTGGCGATGCCGTGCATGCGCTGTTGCAAGGTTTGGATGTGGTGGCGGATGAGGAGGTTTATGAAGAAGCGGCGCGGGTGAAGGCGGCATTGCCGTGGGTGTGGGCCAAGGGCGCGCGCAGTGAGATGGCTGTCGCTTTAGGGGGTGGCAAGGTGGGGCGTTTGGACCGCCTTGTGGAGCGGGATGGCGTGTGGTGGGTAATCGATTTCAAGACCGGAACTGTTCCCGACCTAGTGCCCGAGGGATATGCGGCGCAACTGCGCGGGTATGTGGCGGCGTTGCGGGCGACGTGGCCGCTGCGTACGTTTAAGGCCGCGATCGTGTGGACGGCGACGGCAAGGGTTGATGAAGTGGCGGTTGAGTGATAGTTTGGGTTATTCGAAATATTCATAAGCAAGGGGGAGGAACCGAGATGGTTGCCAATGTAAACGATAGTGAATTCAAGTCTAACGTACTGGACAGCGACGGCGTTGTTGTTGTCGATTTCTGGGCGGAATGGTGCGGCCCGTGCAAGGCCCTGAGCCCGCTGCTGGAGCAAGCTGCCTCTGAAGTTGAAGGTGTGAAGGTTGTGAAGATGAACGTGGATGAGAACACCGATACGCCGGTACAGTACGGCATTCGTGGTATCCCCACCCTCATCGCTTTCAAGGGCGGTGAGCCAGTGGCCAGCCTTGTTGGTCTGCGTGAGAAGGCCGAGCTGGTGAGCTGGATGGAATCTCAGAAGTAATTCGGCAGAAGCCATTTACCATTACTTACGAAGCCGCCTATGGGCGGCTTTTTTGTTGGGCAGTTTGGGTTGTGTGCGGCGGGGCGGTGGAGTACCAATGACGCATGGCCGATACCTATCTCAGCATCGTTGATGACAACGACACCGTAGTGGGACGCGAATTGCGCTCTGTCATTCATAAACAGGGCTTGCGTCACCGTGAAGTGCATGGCTGGTTGATTTTGAACGATGGTAAACTCGTTCTGCAAAAGCGCAGCGCTACCAAAGACACCTACCCTAACATGCTGGATGCCAGCGTGGGCGGGCACGTGGAAGAAGCGGTCTCCTCATACGTCGG
>QFOU01000072.1 GCA_003241595.1 Pseudomonas fluorescens | reverse complement strand
GACGCGCTGCAAGAAATCGGTGTAGGTGATCTCGCGGGCGTTATCGTTTTTAGGCCCCTGCATGAGGCTAAACACGAGAAGTAAACCAAAAATAATTCCTGCCCAGATAAGGGCTTGTTTCATCCATTTTTCCATGGGTGCCACTGTAAGCCAAATGCGCCTCGGTTGGAAACGAAAAGCGACCAGAAAGTTACGTTTGTAAGGCGTTTGGAACGCTTTTAGCATGGCCGCGTTTAGTGTATGCTTTTGTGACCCGATATTACGACCTTTGTGGTCACACATCTTGGGCCTGCATGCTGGATTTTGATTTTCCAACAGCGCGGGCCTGCTGCCCGCTTTCCTTCCCTTTGGGAGATTACCATGCGATTGATATATCTTGCATTTATTGCCGTTATGGCAGCATTGACGGCCTTACCAGCTGCTGCCCGAGACTGGCGACACCATGGCGGCGGCGGGCCGCGATGGGGCGGATACCAGCAGAGGCACATGCCTCCACCGCGTTACATGCCCCCGCTTCCAGCCGCCCCCTTATTACGGGCCACCGCGACACTATGGCGGCGGCTACGGATACAGGCACAACCGGCCCTACAGCTACCGCTTTGGGCCGCCGCAGTATCGACCGTGGCAAGGCCAGTATGGCTCGCGTCCGGTCATGCGGCCTCCTTCGCAGTATCGTGGTTACCAGCCGCGTGCGTTTTACAACCCGCGAAGCGGAAACTGGGAACTGTACAACCGCGGTTACCGTTGATAACGCACAACTTTACGACCTTGAAGGCCCTTTACTTAAATGTAGGGGGTCTTCTTTTTTAGCCCTTGCAATTTAATGAATACATATCCACACTTTATCTAAGTCTAATCATAGGCCTGTCTTTAATCGACGGGCCACGGCCCGTTTCTTGCGCCATTGGAGGAAACCATGCGCCGTATCCTTTCGACTTTTATTGCAGCCGCAACCCTGACCGTTTCCATTGCTCCGGCAATGGCACAGAGCCAGTACGACTACCAGCAGCAGATCAACAGAAACAATCTGGAGATCCAGCGCGAAAACAGCATCAGGAGCACCGAACAGAACTGCGCCTTTGCCTGGGACGCGCTCTCGAAGGCCGAAAACGAGTACAACTACTATCCTTCCCCCGAGAACGACAACAAGCGTCTCAGGGCGCAGATGCAACTCGACTACGCCAACCAGAAGATGGCCGGTTTGACCGGCGGTGACTGCAGCAGCAGTGGTGGCGGCCAATATGCGGGCAACGGCTACGGCTGGAACCCATATAATGGCGGCAACTACGGCTGGGACAAATACCAGGGTGGCCGACGTCACCATCGGGATAATGCCGGCAAGGACATTGCTCTTGGTGTTGTCGCAGGCCTTGCCGGTGCAGTTATCGCAGGTGCCGTCAACAACAACGGCGGCCTGAATGGCGTGATCGACAAGACCTTTGGTGGTGGGCGGGATGAACGGAGATACATTGATGCTCCGCAAATGCCGCCGGTCAATGAAATGACCTTCAACAAGCACCTGAACTGCTACATGTCGAACCGAGAGACCGGTGTAAACCACTTCGGCACGACACGTTACGGAAAGGTATGCTGGAGAAACAACCAGATGATCCTTCTGATGAACAAGTACGGCGAGTTGATGGAGCTGGGACAGGCTCCGACCACCCGCTGATACGGTGAAAGTCGCTCACTTTAACGACATACCCTCCGGTTTCCATTTGGAAATCGGGGGGGTTCTTTTTTGATTAGGTGGGTGGGTTGAGGCGTTTCCATTCGCCAGCCGTATAAGACATGCCGCCGCCGGGTCCTTCGCTCATGCGCCATGCGGGCAGGCAGCTCAGTGTGACAGACCCGCGTGTGCGCGTGCCTTCGCAATGCGTATGACCGTGAATGACGTGCGTTTTACCGAGTTTGGTGGCCCAGCTGGCCAAGCGGCGATAGAAGCCGTGGCCTTCCACCGCCATGAAGCGAATCTTTTGGCCGCTCATGACCTTGCGGCGGAATTGGCGGCCGACCAGTTTGTAATTGGTGGCGCGGTCGCCGAGTTCGCTGATGCGCCAGAGCCAGTCGCCCTGCCAGCCTTCGTGGCCATGAATGACCAGCGTATTGTCGATCTCCACCTTGTTGGTGACATGGACATTCGGTAACTCCAGCAGGGCTTCCAATTGCGGGCGCATATCGGTGGGATAGCCTGCGGTGCGATAGCGCTTGGGGACTTTGGCGCTTTGGTTGAGCCATGCCCAGTCGAGGTCATGGTTGCCCGGGATAAGCGTGATGGTGACGCCATCGTTTGCGAGTTGATGTAGGAAATCGAGGAGTTGTTGGCCTGCATTGAGGTTGACGCGTTTGTCTCCACCATGGCGCCACATGTAGAAATCGAGAGTATCGCCTGCCAAAACCAGATGTTTGGCGGGATTGAGATTGACGAAGGTGATGAAGCGGGAGACGTCGACATCGGGGCTCATCGCATGGATATCGGAGACGACGAGGTAGTCGGCGGGGCTAAAGGACTGGTTGTGGGTGCTGCTCATATCGGGGATTCTAACTCAGATACGGCGTGGGCGTTCCGGATATGCTTACTTTTCGGGCGTGACGGTAAGCTGGGATTCAGTCCAGACGAATTTGGCACCGTGGAGCGTGGAGGCGCCGGTAGGTTCGGTGCAGATGCGTTCGGCCAAGGCGATACGTTTGCTGCGGCGAACCATGAGGGTATTTTGGGTGCCGGGCACGGCGGCGTGGATGGTGCGGGCGATGGTGCGGGCGGCGAGTTCGGGTTGGAGATTGATGAGGGTTGCGCGCGCGAGAGTCACGGTGCCGTTGGTGGCGGTGATGGGGATGTTGAGAGCGGCGGTGTGGAGGGCATCTTCCGCTTGGGCGAGCGCTTGGGCGCTGGCGGCAAGTGCTTCGGTGCGGATGCCGACAGCCTCCAGCTGCGGCAGCAATTGGCGGATGCGGGCGCGTTGGCTGATGGCGAGGGTATTGTCGGGGTCTTCTAACCAATTTTGATTTTGGGCGATGAGGTAGTCGCGGAGGGCGGCGCGGGAGGTGTTGAGGAGCGGGCGCAGGATGGGGAGCCCTTGGTAGTGGCTTGATTCGCGCATGGCGGCGAGGCCGGAGAGGCCGCTCCCCTTGCCTGCCCGCATGAGGAAAGATTCGGCGATATCGTCTTGGTTATGGGCCACAATGACGCCTGCGAGGGATTGGGTTTCGCAGAGGGATTTCATCCAAGTGTAGCGTTCGGTGCGAGCGGATTCTTCGGCATTGGTTTCCGATTTACCGTTGCCGGTGGCGGTGTGGAAGGGAATGGAGTGGGCTTCGCATAATGATTTTACAAAGGCGACGGACTGGGGGCCGAAGTTGCTCCATGCGTGATTGAAGGTGCCGACGTGGATGCGGTTTTGGAGGCCGGCGGCGATGAGGAGATGCAGGAGTGCGGTGCTGTCCCCTCCTCCGCTTACCCCGACCAGCCACGGTTGGGGTGAGTTGGCGAGAGTGGCAAGTGTAGCCTGCGGAATGAGGCTGGACATGGGTGCTAGATAGCTTCGACCTGTTGGACGATGTCCGGCAGTTCTTGGCGGAGCATAGTTTCGACACCCACTTTAAGGGTGGCGGTGCTGGAGGGACAGGAGGAACAGGCGCCGTGCATTTCCAAGAACACCGTGCCGTTTTCGAAGCCGCGGTAGATGATATCGCCGCCATCCTGCATGACGGACGGGCGGACCTTTTCGTCGAGCAGTTCCTGGATTTTGGCGACGATCTCCGGCGATGTGCCAACGTCGCCGATCATCGGTTTTTCGGCGGGGGCTTTACCTTGGAGCACGGGCTCGCCGGATTCGAAGAAGGATTCCAGTGCCGGGGCGAGTTCGGTATTGATATCTCCCCATGCGATGCCTTCTTCACGGGTGACGGTGAAGAAATCGGACCCAATGAACACCCCCAAAACGCCCGGCACGGAAAAGATACGGCGTGCCAAGGGGCTGCGTGCCGCAGCGCTTTCGGCCGTGGGGAAGTTGGCGGAGCCACCGGGAATCAGCATTTTACCGACCTTGTACTTGAGGGAGTTCGGGTTGGGGGTGCGCTCGGTGCGGATGGTCAGAATGTCGTCCATGGGGAATTGTTTAGTCCTGTAGTGGGGAATTGGCAAGCCGGATATTACGGTGTTTTCGTAACAATTAAACCGACGTTAGTTGAGAGTTAGGATTGCGCGGCTTTGCGCTTTTGGCGGCGGCGGCGGAAGAAGAAAAACAGGCCAGTGAGTGTGGGCATGAGCGCCAGATTGGCGAGGAGCAGGCCGTTCTCTAATTTTTGCAGCGAATGGCGGGTTTGGGAGCGGACCTCGCGCAGTTGGAAGCGGAGCATGAACTCTTCTTCCTTGGCGGCGGCAAGGTCGTCTTTGTTCACGTTGGCGAGGCGGGTAGAGATGTCGGTTTCGGTTTTGGCAGTGGCGCGTGTGAGGCGGGTGGTCAGCCCTTCGACACGGGTGAGCGTGCGGGGGGCGGCGCCTTTTGCGCTGAGGCCCTCCAGATTGGATTGGCCGCTGAGGAAATCGAGCAGATTGGACATGAGGAGTGCGTTATCGGCCTCTGGCTGGGTGAGCCAGTCGGTATCGGCGATAGTGATGAGTTTACCGCTGCGAGTGGCCCTCTCCCCGAACTTGCCCGAGGCTATGGCGGCGAGAACGCGCGGTTGGGTGGGTGTAGTAAGGTTTGTGTTGGCCAGTTGCGGGGGCGTGTTGAGGAAGAGATCCATCGGCATGGCGCTGGCCTGCGGGCTGCTGGTGAAGATGGGGGTGACCGTGAGGTTGGGAGCTTCAGTGAGGTGGAGCTCGCCGGCTTCCTTCAGGTTGACCTGCGTAAGGCCCGCCGTGAAGGGTAAAGACCCATTGATATTGGCCGTGCC
The DNA here is from genome assembly GCA_003241595.1 of Pseudomonas fluorescens. Lineage (GTDB taxonomy): Bacteria > Pseudomonadota > Alphaproteobacteria > UBA2136 > UBA6156 > UBA6156. Next base: position 1,227 of record QFOU01000072.1, on the reverse strand, counting down.
GAGTTGCAGCCAGTAGGGATAGGCCATCGTTCCGGCCTTGTTTTGAGTGACCAAGGTTGCGAGGTCGGGGTCGGCGACCACGGTGGTGGAGATAAGGGTCATTCCCCACTGCGGAAGGAGTGACGAGAAGGTGGAGCCTGCGCTGGGTTCGAGATTTTCGGAGCGCGAGTAAGCATCGGTCAACAACAGGATATTACCGCCGTTACCAAGATAGGTGGTGAGGTTTTCGAGGTTGGATTTGGGGAAATCGGCGTCGGAGGGAATCACGATGGCGGCGATGTCGGTGGGAATCTCGCTCTCGGGTGTGAGGTTGGTAAAGCTGAAGTTGGGGAGGTGCTTTTCCCACGCCTGTTGCGCACCGGTGTTGGCGGCGAGGACGGCGACCTGCGGCTTTGTGTTGGTGAGTGCTTGGTTGATGAGGGTGACGATATCGTATTCCTGCACGCCGATGCGGGCGGTGTTGAGGGCGGGAATGGTGGCGTGGTTGCCGCCAATCTCGACATCCAGTGCCGCAAAATAGGTGGTGCCAGTGGGGAGCGATTGCTCGGTGGCGCCGCTTTGCAGGGCCTTGATGGCGGATTCGGGGTTGCTGTCGGTGTTCACCATGCGGATCTGGACGTGGCGGGGTGTTTCGGCACGGATACGCAGCAGCATGTTCTTCAACTGCTTGGTGTAGGCGTGAAGGGCTTGCGGGAGATCGGGGTTATCCTGCGACAGGTACAGAGTGAATGTGACCGGCACGCCGAGGTTACGCAGTGTGGAAATAGTTGAGGCGTTGGGCGTGAAGCGGTTTTGGGATGTGGTATCCAGCTGCATCCAGCCGGTGCCCGGCAGCATGGCGATAATGATGCACAGCAGACCGGAGAGGCTGAACATCCATGACTTTTTACCGAGGATAAGTGCCATGACCACGAGGAACATACCCACGACCAGCAGCACGGCCGACAGGTTGAAAAGGCCGACCGCAAAGCTGTTAAAGGCGCCCAGCAGCGTGACATGCACCGTAGAGGGCAGCCAGCCGAAGCCCGGTACGGCGGCGAACCATTGGGCGACGGTTTGGGTGCCGATAAGGAGGAATCCGAGTGTTGCGGCGAGGCTACCAAGCAGGCCACCGACCTGGCTGCGGGCGTGAAGGCAGGCGAACAGGCTGAGCATGATCAGCGGTGCCGCGACAAGCCATGCCCCGAAGAGGCCGGTGAAAATGGGCCCGGCTTCCGGTGCGCCGAG
>QFOU01000071.1 GCA_003241595.1 Pseudomonas fluorescens | reverse complement strand
GATTTCTTGCAGCGCGTCGAAAACAGCCAATTCACACAAGTGATTATAGAAGAACAAACACTCACCGGTGTCTCCGGCGATGGCGCCAAGCTCAAAACGCTTGCCCCGCGTGATCCCGATCTCATCAAAACCCTGCGCGCCAAAAACGTGAACATCAAGGTCACCACGCCGCCGGAAATGAGCCCGCTGCTGCAAATTCTCATTAGCTGGGCCCCGTGGCTGCTCATTATCGGTATCTGGATCTACGTCATGCGCCAAATGCAAGGCGGTGGCAAAGGTGGTGCTGGCGGCGGCCCGTTCGGCTTCGGCAAGGCCCGCATCCAAATGAACAGTGAGAGCAAGGTCAAGGTCGGCTTCGATGACGTCGCCGGCGTCGATGAAGCGAAGCAGGAACTGGAAGAAGTCGTGGAATTCCTCCGCGATCCCAACAAGTTCCAACGTCTCGGCGGTCGCATTCCCAAAGGCGTGCTGCTGGTCGGCTCCCCCGGTACCGGTAAAACCCTGCTGGCTAAGGCGGTTGCGGGAGAAGCAGGCGTACCCTTCTTCAGTATCTCGGGTTCCGACTTCGTAGAAATGTTCGTCGGTGTCGGTGCCGCCCGTGTGCGCGACCTTTTCGAAACCGGTAAAAAACACGCACCCTGCATCATCTTTATCGACGAGATCGACGCCGTAGGCCGCCACCGTGGCGCAGGCTTGGGCGGCGGTAACGATGAACGCGAACAAACCCTCAATGCCATGCTGGTGGAAATGGATGGTTTCGATGCGTCGGAAGGCGTCATCATCATCGCCGCCACCAACCGACCGGACGTTCTCGACCCCGCACTCCTCCGTCCGGGCCGCTTCGACCGTCAGGTCGTGGTGCCGCTACCAGATATCCGTGGCCGCGAGCAGATCCTCGGCGTGCACATGCAAAAGGTTCCGCTGGGCACCGATGTCGATGCCGAAGTCATCGCCAAGGGTACTCCCGGATTCAGCGGTGCCGACTTGGAGAACTTGGTGAACGAAGCCGCGCTCATGGCCGCCCGCCGCAACAAGCGTCTGGTGGATATGCACGACTTCGAAACCGCCCGCGACAAAGTCATGATGGGTGCCGAGCGCCGCTCCACCGTGATGACAGAAGACCAGAAGAAAACCACCGCCTACCACGAGGCTGGCCACGCCATCGCCATGCTGTATCTCGATGGGCCGAAGGATCCTCTGCACAAGGTCACCATCATCCCGCGCGGCCGCGCACTGGGCGTCACCATGAGCCTGCCGGGTGAAGACAAATTCACCTACGACAAAGCCTATCTGGAAAACCAGATCGCCATGCTCTACGGCGGACGCTTGGCGGAAGAGATCTTCCTCAACGGCCAGCAAACCTCGGGCGCCAGCAACGATATCGAACGCGCGACCGACCTCGCCCGCCGCATGGTCACCCAATGGGGTATGTCCAGCCTCGGCCCCATTAACTACGGCGAAAAAGAAACCGCCGTGTTCCTTGGCCGCGATATGGGCAGCCGCACGCATATCTCCGAAGCTATGGCCGGCAAGGTGGACGCCGAAGTGCGCGCCATCATCGACCGCAACTTCGAGCGCTGCAAAAAACTGCTGAATAAGTACAACAAGGAAATGGAGATCTTGGCGCAAGGTCTGCTGGAGTACGAAACGCTGGACGTCACGCAAGTGAACGACCTGCTTGCTGGCAAAAAGCCCGCCGTGCGCAAGGAGCCTGCCAAAAAAGCCAAAACCAAGGTTCCGGAAGTCATCGCCGATGCCATCGACGACGGCCAGATCCAAACCAAGATCAAACCCGGCAACGCCCTCGGTAGCAAACTGAAGGACGCCGCCAAATCCGCCGTCAAAAAACCGAAGAAATAAACCGGAAGAGAGAGAAGGGGCCATTGGCCCCTTTTTCATATCAGCACATTCCTAAGCGTACCGCTTCGCTGTATGCACATCTGTACAACACTCAGGCATTCAAAGCCCAGCAAGCGTTTGCGCCTCTCGCCCATATGGGTTAAAAGGGTTTCCTTACGACAGCCTTATGGGAGAGTTTTAAATATGGCCAACACCAAGTATTTCGGCACCGATGGTATCCGCGGCGAAGCCAATGGACCCATCCTGCGTCCGGATATGCTCGTGCGCCTCGGCCAGGCCGCAGGCCACGTCGTGGCCCGCAAAACCGAAAAACCCGCACACGCGGGCAAGCCTACCGTGGTTATCGGTAAGGATACCCGCCTTTCGGGCTATATGATCGAATCCGCCCTGCAAGCCGGCTTCACCAGCGTGGGCTTCACCTGCCTGCTGCTCGGCCCGCTGCCCACCCCCGCCGTGGCCATGCTCACTCGCAGCCTGCGTGCCGACTTAGGCGTTATGATCACCGCTTCGCACAACCCGTACGAAGATAACGGTATCAAAATGTTCACGCCGGATGGCATCAAACTCAACGGTGGCTATGTCGAACACATCGAAGAGCTGCTGGATAACCCCGACCGCATTCCGCTCGTCGGGCCGGACCACATCGGCAAGGCCCTGCGCGTAGAAGACGCCGTCGGCCGCTATATCGAATTCGTGAAAACCAGCGTCGCTCCCGGCCTGCGCTTCAACGACATGAAGATCGTCGTCGATTGCGCCAACGGTGCCGCCTACAAGATCGCGCCGCGTATCTTCTGGGAACTCGGTGCCGAGGTCGTGCGCATCGGTACCGAACCCAACGGCTTTAACATCAACGATAAAGTCGGCGCCACCCACCCCGCCACTCTCGGCAAGGCGGTGGTTCACCACGGCGCGCACCTCGGTATCGCACTCGATGGCGACGCCGACCGCCTCATCATGGTCGATGAAAAAGGCGAAGTGCTGGACGGCGACCTCATTATCGCCGCCATGGCTCAGTACCTCAAAGCGCAGGGTAAGCTGCAAGGCGGCGGCGTCGTGGCAACCGTCATGTCCAACATGGGTATGCAACGCTTTATCGAAGGCATGGGCCTCATTCTCAAGCGCACGGCGGTCGGAGACCACTACGTCGAGTCTGCCATGCGGGAAGGGGGCTTTAATCTGGGCGGCGAACAATCCGGCCACCTTATCTTCCGCGACTTCGCCACAACGGGAGACGGCATCCTCGCCGCCCTGCAAATGATGGCCTTCCTCAAAGAGCGCGGCGGCAATGCGTCCGAGCTCCGCAAGCTCTACACCCCATGGCCCCAAAAAATGGAGAACATTCGCCTGCCTGCCGGTACCGATGCCGCCAAGGTGCTGGAGTCCACCAGCGTCCAAGACAGCATCAAGTCTGCCGAATCCACCATGGGTGCCTCTGGCCGCGTGCTGGTGCGCAAATCAGGAACCGAGCCTCTCATCCGCGTCATGGTGGAAGCCGAGTCGGAAGAGGTCATGCTCAGCAACCTCACGACAATTACCGAAACCGTCAAAGCTTCGGTCTAATAATCTCTAAATGCACAAACGGCCCGGACTTCTTGAAGTCGGGCCGTTGTCGTTTTGCAGGGTTAAGCCAGTTCATGGTCATCCTCATGGTAAGAAGGATTGCTGTCGCCACCCAAAATGGAGAGGAAGAACCGGAAACCGTAGTCGATCTTCTTCAGAATTGCGGAGAAGTTCGCGTTCATATCAATAACCTCCAAAGGCTAAAGTGGATAAAAGAATGATGTAGTTCGTAGCTAGCTATGTGCTTTACGTCTTCATCATAGGTATCCCCGCCGCAGAATGCTGCCCCTTAAAAATGGCTGTGTAAGGTAACTTTGCCGCTTCGGTAACGCTTTCGTAAGAATACCCGAGTATCCTACTGGGGTTTGTCGTAAGCCTTCTCGGCAAAGTGGTCAGAGATCATGGGCTTTATCTTCTTGGTACGGTTCGCAAAAACGTACGTGAAGTAACTCTGGATAAGACCATACAACGCAAAAAATACCGCCGTATCGCCATCCATTTTGAAGAGTGTCACAAACAGGAAGAAACTAACCGCGTACCCCACAATTGCGTAAGTAATGCGCCCTGCGCCCGCGCGTTTAAGAAAGATATCAACAGGCCAGCCAATAAAAATCTGGGTCAAGAAACAAACGACGAACGTCACAATAAAAACCACAATCGTGCTAAGCAGCAAAAGCGGGATAAGCCAAACCGTACCCAGCGCCGCTGCTATGAGAGGTGGATAAACGACAATGTCATCCCATCGCGCCTCAACCGGAATACGTTCTACTTTCATATTCAAGTATTAACATGGATACCCACGCGTTCAAAATCAATACCGCTCCGAATGCAGCCAGTAATAACACAGCCCAAAGGCCGCCCCCGCCAGCCCCCAGCCAATGGCGTACATCATCTGGTTCAGCAGTACGCGGGCAGGGGTGATAACTGGGCTGACAATAGTATTTACCACATCCACGCCCATGATCTTAAGTACCGGAAACGCCATCGCCAGCCCCGCCGCCATGCCAATCAGCACATAGTCCTGACGGTTCTTCAGCCCCGCTATGCGTATCAACTTGTGCACGGCAATCGCAGGCAATGCGGCAATGAGCCAGATGGATACCGCCAGCCCAATCGCATACGGCTTCATCGGCCCGATCAAATTGCTCCAGTCCATCCAAGCGGCATAGGGGGTGTAGGGTATCAGCATGCACGCAACAAAAATGGCAGTCGCCAACAAGCTGGCCAGCGTATGCGCCAGGGTAAATCTCACAGCATGATGAACGCGCGTCATATTCATATCCACTAAACCGAAGCGGCACCCCAAGGTTCCCCTCAAGGTGCCGTTTTCCGCCGGAAGAAAGGTTACTGCCCTTCTTGCGGTGTCTTCGCAATAAAGCTCAGCGCGGTCTGGCGTGTCTGCGGGCTGTAGGCACTAAAGCGGATGAACGCATACGGGTTGCGGCGCGCGCAGCTCTCGATCTGGCTGGCAATATGCCCGGCGGTAGCCGCCTCCGGCTTGCCGGTGGTGGCATTCACCTTGGTCGGAACGATCACCCACTGACGCCAGTAGAAATCGGCGCTGTTGGGGTTCTCGGCAAACTCAATGAGCGGTGCCCAGCCCTGATTCAACGCATGGGTGATCTGGGCTTCAATCTGAGCGGCACCCAAAGGAGGTAAAAAAGCAAAAGTCTCCAGACGCATCGTCATATCCTCCTGTTAGTCTTCATTCCCCGGTTCCGGCGTCTCCGGTCTCCGGAACGGCGTGATCGTAGGCGAGGGATTAGTCCCATGCGGAATCACCGAACCCTCCGTCGGCTTAGGCGCACTCTGTACTACACCGAACAGGAAGGAACCCTCTTGGAAGGTATCCAGAGCATGCTTCAACTCGGGAGAGTAACGCGCGGCCTTTTGCAGAATATGGCGTCCATCCACATTCAGGTTCTGGCCCTCGTTCTGGGCTTGTACAAGGCTCTCAATGGCGGTACGGCAGGCGGTGGCACCGGCAAGGCTGCCCTGCGGGTGGCCCATGATAGCTCCCCCGCACTGGATGACGGTATCACTCCCAACCGCGTCAATAAGGCGTGCAAAGTGCCACGGGTTATGGCCCCCACCAACGGCAGGCATGGTGGCATTCAAACCGGCCAGAGGCTGCTCAACGTAATGTCCGGTGTCGGGCGCCTGTACCAGATGCTCGTCACGCAGTGCGTTCAACACACCACTCACGTAGCGACGGTTGGAGATATTACCACGCAGCGGGCTACCGGTGCTCACCACGTCCGCACCGGCAAAACGCAGCAACTTGGCTTGGAGCTGTTCCGAGAGCATGTCACCGTTCAGCGCACGGCCGCCCATGGCGCAAATCAGCAGCTCGTTCTTGGCACAGAAGTTGACGATGCTCTGCAACGCCGCCCAACCGATGGCCGCACTGTCCACCATCACCATCGCCAACTCAAGGTCACGGGCCCACAGGGCGCGTTCCTGCATGTCTTCAAGGGTACCAGCCGTAATGTTCACGGCGTGGCATTTAAACTCGTTGGTTTCGCGGGTGGCTGCGGCAGCCGCTTCGGCTACAAACCGGAAGCGCTCACGCCACGGGTTGCTGGGGATGCTGTGCATCAGCGTCGGGTCGGCGGTCATGTCCACACCGCCGATCAACGCCTCATACACGGCACGACCATACATTTTCGGAGAAAGCCCATACATGGGGCGGATGGTGCACGCCAGCATGGGGCGACCATGCTTGTTGAAGGTATCGCGCAAACCCCGCACACCAAAGGCGGGGCCGTTAAAGGTGCGTAGCATCGGCTCGGGCACACGCAGGTCCATCAGCTTGGCGCCGGTACCGGTCAGGGCGCTGCCGGCCACGCTCAGCAGGCTCACAAGGCTGCCGCGTTCCAGCAATTCGTGGGGGAAGCTCAGGGTCAATTGCAAGCGGCGGGTACCAACCTGCTCGGCTTTCACAACTTCGGGCTGGGCAATGTTCGGGCTCACAAGGCTGTGCGTCCAGCTGTTCACCCAACTGCCTTGGGCGGCTTGGGTCAGCAACTTGGTGGCGCTGTCTTGGGTATGGTCGGTGTTCTCAAGGGTATAGATGGCCTGCATCGGGAAGCTGGATGCCGCGACC
>QFOU01000070.1 GCA_003241595.1 Pseudomonas fluorescens | reverse complement strand
GTGAAGTTTTAGGAATGCTTGCGGATCTGTATGATAAGGCCAATGAGCCGCGTGAGGCGTTGTTCTACTGGCAGACCCTGGTTAAAGCTTTCCCAAGGACGCCTGAATTAGGAACGATTACCGGGCGCATGACCCAAGCGTTCTTACGTGTATTTGACCCTGAAAACCCTAAAATTTACGACACTTTAGCTTATTTAGGTATGTACTATGACTTCAGCGAATTGGTGCCGAACGATACGCGGGGTGATTTGGTGCATGAGCAGGTGGCCAAGATGCTTGTTGATGCCAACTTGTGGGAACGTGCTGTGCCGATTTTAGAGCAGCAGTTGCAGTATGCCAAGCTTGATGCGCCTGCGCAGGGGCGCCTTTCGTTATTGCTGGCGGAAGCTTATGGCAATATGGGGCGTGCTGCGGATGGGATTAAGATTATTGATAAATGGCAGCATGCCGCGACGACCACTGCGTTACAGCGTCAGTGGAAGTTATTAGAGGCTGACTTACTTCTGAAATTACGGCGTCCGGAAAGTGTGACCCGCTCTTTGGCCAAGATGCCAAATAATGATGTTGAGGTGCGTGATTTACGGGTGGAAGCAGCATGGCAAGGTGGGAAGTGGAATGAGAGCATTCCCTTGCTGCAGGCCAAGCTTGAGGGTGTGACGCCGGCGCAGTTAGTGAGTGATACAGGCGCGCAGTTGGCGGCCTTCCGTTTGGGATATGCATATGGGCAGACAAAGAATGGTGAAGCTCTTGATAAACTAGGGCAAAAATATGCGGCGGTGCTGCCGCAATTGCCGCAGTTGGCGGACGGTTTAGGGGCTGTGGCCGCGGGTACCGGGGTGAGTGCGAGTTATGTGGGAACGGGGCCGTTGGCGCCAGTAACGACCGCATTAAGCAGCATCAACCGCTTGACCGACCAGGTGCAAGGTGTGCGCGACAGTGTGACTAACCAGCGGAAAGAATTGCAGGAATATAATGACAAGATGAAGTATATGGAGCTCTTGCCGCCCCCTGTGCTGCCGCGCTAAAAAATGGGCCAGAGGGCCCATTTTTATTGAGTTTTTGTTGAAAAAAGTGAGCGGTGAAATTGCGCTTTAGAGCGGGGGTTGGAAGGATTGAATGAGGCTGGAGGTGAGCAGGTGCCAGCCATCGACCAGTACGAAGAAAATGATCTTGAAGGGGAGGGAGACCGTGACGGGGGGGAGCATCATCATCCCCATCGACATGAGGATGCTGGCGACCGCGAGGTCGATAACAAGGAAGGGCAGGAAGACCAGGAAGCCGATCTCGAACGCGCGGCGGAGTTCGGAGATCATGAAGGCGGGAACGAGAGCCTGCATGGGCACCGAGATCTGTTCCGGTTTAACATCCGGTGCGGGCAGTACGACCGTTTTTTGGGTGGCTTCGGGAAGGTAGCCCAGGAAGAGGGACAGATCGCTTTCGCGGATGTTGGCGAGCATGAAGCGGGCGAACGGTTGGGTGGTGCGTTGGTAGGCCTGTTCTTCGTTAATTTGTTCGTTCATGTAGGGCGAGATGCCGTTGTCCCACGCCAGCTTGAAGGTGGGGGCCATGATGAAGCTAGTGAGGAAGAGGGCGAGGCCGACAAGAACGGCGTTGGGCGGGCTGCTTTGCAGGCCGAGGGCGCTACGCAGGAATCCGAACACGATGATGAGGCGGGTAAAGCTGGTGACCATCAGCAGCAGGCTGGGGGCGACCGACAGAACCGTGACCAGCGCGATGACCTGGAACATGCGTTGCGGGCTGAGCATATCCGACCCGACATTGACGTTGAGCGGGCCAGCGGATTGCGCCAGGGCCAAGGCGGGCAGTGCCAGCATGGCGGCTACGAGAGCGAGGGTACGTGCATTCATGATTTGAGCTTAGCCGGTTTTGCCAGTTTGCGGGTGGAGATGAGTGTGGTTTGGGCAGCGGTGGTCGCGATGAGGTGTTCGGCATCGCCTTCGTTCACCAGATACAGAGTGGTGGTGGGGTTGAGGCGGCGGCTTTCGATCACGTTGAGGCGGCGTGCCGGTGCGGTTTCGGACAGGCCCATCTTGTGGCTGAACGGTTGGCCGTAGCGTTTCCACGCCCAGCCGAGCAGGACGATGAGGCCCAGCGTGACGCAGAGGCTGACGAAGGCGCGCAGGAAGAGGAGGCTGTCCATAACTTATGACTTAACCGCGATTGGTGTAGGACTGGAGGGCGCGGCCGCGATTGCGCAGGTTGCCGAGTTGTTCGGCGGTGAGATTCTTTTGGGTTTGGAGGTTGCCGATGACGTGCTCGAGACGGGCCAGCAGGGCGGTGCGCTGGTCGGCAGGTAGTGTTGTGAGATCGAGGCTGTCGATCGCTTCGGGGAGGCGGTCCACCGCTTGTTGGAAGCCGGGATTGTCGGCATTTTCGAGAATATCGAGCAGCGAGGTGAGGAGGGTGGACATCTACAGGCCTTTCTTCTGTTGGTTGACCTTATAAATGAAGGCAAAGATTTCGGCTACCACGGCATACACCTCCAGCGGAATTTCGGTGTCGATCTCGGTTTTTTCGAGGATCTCGATGAGGTCCGGGTCGCGGTAGAGGGGGATCTTGTTCTCTTCGGCGAGGGCGATGATCTTTTCCGCGACCAGTCCCTTGCCCTTCGCGGTCAGTTTTGGTGCGGCCGAGGTTTCCTTGTCGTACTGGAGGGCCGCGGCCTTAGTGGGAGGTGGGGGCGTATTGGTTGGCATGGTGCTTGCATTCCTTATTGCGACGGTGCAGCTGGCTCTCTCTCCCTTTCCACCCGGCTGCACTGTTATCGAGATTTAACTAGAGCTTAAACCAGACAGGATGCGTACACCATGACAAATTCCACGACCGCTTTTATTGGCGCCCCGATAAGTGGCATGGGCGGCGCGGCGAGCGGATTGACCGGTGGTATTCCTGAAGCAGGCCTGGGTGGCCTGTTTGCCGCATTGATGGGGGGCGCGGATGCGACCTCTTCGACCTCTATGGACGGTATGGTGATGGTGCGGATGGGGGGTACCGCGGCCGTAGCGCCGGATGCCCTTACGACGACGGTGGGTGCGGATGTACCGACGTTTGATGTGAGTGCGTTTCTGGCGTCTCAGGGAGCTGTGCAGGAAGAGGTACAGCTCGAAGAGGGTGCTCCGGCCCTCACCGTGACCGGTGACGCGCAGACCGTCTTGGATTTTGTGGCCAAGCTGAAAGACGTTTACCAGAAGCTGATGCTGGAAGGTGGCCTGAAGCTGGATACCGCCGGTGATGCGGAGGAGTTGGCCGGTGCGCTGACCAAATTGGGTTTGAGTGAAGAAGAGGCGTTGGGTGTGGCCGAGCGCATCCAGACCATGTTGAAGTTGCTGGAGCAAAATCACGACAAGATTGATGAAGAGACCGCGGGTAGTTTAGTGGCGATGATGCTGACCGTGATGGCGCAGAACCAAGCGCCTGCCGATGTAGCTACGAATACCGATGAACAGCCCATCAGCGTGCAGATCACGGCGGCCAGCCAGACGTTGACCGTGACCAGCTTCCCCGCCACCGCATGGCGTGGTGCCGGTGATGTGGCGCGTGACATGTTGGGGCTGGGTGAAGCGGTAGCTCCGGCTAAAACCGAGGATTCTGCCAAAGGTGCCGAGACCAAGACCTTTGTGGTGGCGGTGGCGCGCGATAATACCGAGGCGCAGATCGGGATGGAATTGCCGGATGTGGCCAAGGTTGCGGCGAAGGAGGTTCCGACTGTGCCGACAGCTGCTGCGGCTCCTCAGGCTATTGCAGCCGCACCGGTACAGGTGACGAAGGTAGAGATGTCTCAGGTAGTGAAAGTTCCTGAGGGTGAAGCGTATTACCGTTTGCAGGCGGATAAGGATGGTGTGGAGACCGTTCAGGCTCTCAAACCTCTGACCGATGTGAAGGACGTGGCGCCCGAGACCGTACGTGACATGATACCCACCACCGCGCGTGCGGAGGCCGCTGCGGCCAGTGCGGCGCCGACGGTTCCGGCAACCCCCAGTTTTGCCAGTGCCGAGCGGATCGCGCATGTTCAGGCTCTGTTGGACAACGCGCATGTGGCCAAGCAGGTGGCCGTGCAGATCCAGCCGCTGGCCGAACAGGGTGGGGGTACCGTGCGCTTGCAGTTGAACCCCGTTGAGTTGGGGCAGATCACGGTGGAGCTGAACGTTGTCGAGGGTAAGGTGCATGGTTCGATTTCGGCCAGTGATCCGGTGGTTATGGAGCAGTTGGCACGCGAGTTGCATACTCTGAGACATGGACTGGCCGACGCCGGTTTGAAAGTAAGCGAACAAGGAATTGACGTGATGTTAAGTAACCAAAACCACCAAGGCCAGGGCGGCCAAGGTCAGCAGGGGCAGCATGCCCAGGCTGGCACCGCTGGCGGTCAGGGTCGTGGCGGTGCGGTAGCCGGTGTTGAGGGTGATATGGCCGAAAGCCAGCCCCTGGCCGGTAACCTTGCGGCGTGGGTTTCTCCCGACCGCATGCTTGATGTGAATGTTTAACCTGCGCGAATCAAGGACAGAAAATTATGACAACCACTTCTGCTACCAATTCGACCAGTAACGCGACCGGTGCGCTGACCGGTGCGGCTGGCAACGGTTTGAGTACCGTTGACTTCAACACCTTCTTGAAATTGCTGGTGGCTCAGTTGAAGAACCAAGACCCGCTGAACCCGCTGGATGGTACTGAGTTTACCGGCCAGATCGCTCAGTTCTCGAGCCTTGAGCAACAGATCAATAGCAATAACTACCTCTCCAAACTGCTGGAGCAGCGCGACTACGGTCAGCAGACCCTGGCGGTGAGTTACATCGGTAAAGTGGCGCTGGCTCCTGGTGATACCATGGCCATTGGTAAGGAAGGGGGCGGTGAGTTTGCCTATAAACTGACGACCGCTGCCGCCGCAGTTGAAGTGAATGTGTATGACAAAGACGGCAAGCTTGTGCGTACCACCAAAGGCGATACCAGTGAAGGCAACCATATTGTGACCTGGGACGGTAAGAACGATGCCGGTGAGCAGCTCGCTGAAGGTAATTATACTGTGAAAGTGAAGGCCATTGATGCGGAAGGCAAGACCTTGCCGAGCACCGTACTAACCTATGGACGCGTCGCGAGTGTAATCACTGAAAATGGCACGGCTAACATCATCATGGGTGATGGGCGTACCGTGGCGCTGGGGGACATCCTCGCGGTGACCTCGATCTAAGATTTCCGAGACATAACAACAAGCCTAATTAACCCTTAACCTCTTTTAACTGAAAGGATACTAAAATGAGTCTGTTTGGAGCCATGACCGCAAGTGTGAGTGGTATCGGCGCACAAGGCCAAGCCATCAGTGTGATTTCCGACAACCTTGCGAACACCAACACCATTGGGTACAAGGCCAGCCGTACGCTGTTCTCCCAGATGGTGACCAACAGCGGTGCCTCGGGCACGGCCTATAACTCGGGTGGTGTAGGGACTGCTGTGGCACGTTCGCAGAACACCCAGGGTAGTTTTATTACCAGCACCAGCAAGACCGACCTCGCGATTTCGGGCAATGGTTTCTTTGTGGTGGCCGACAGCAAAGTGAACACTACCCAGACCTCGACCTACTACACCCGTGCCGGTAGCTTTAGCGAAGACAAGGAAGGTTACCTTGTGAACCCCGATGGTTTCTACCTGCAGGGCTGGCGCACCGAGAGTGATGGCAGCATCATCAACATTCAGGAACCGACCGCGATCGAATTGCAAAGTGTGGGTGTTTCGGCCAAGGAAACCCAGAACTTCTCGATCAAGGCCAACCTGAACAACACTGAAACCGTCAACGACATTTACGCCAACCTGGGTGCCCAGACCATCGCGCAGGTGCTGCAGTCGACCATCAATGACCCGACCCTTGCGGACTACGTTGCGGATGTGCGTGTCTATGACGCCCAGGGTGGGGCCCGTGACATGACCATTCACTTCACCAAGCGCGCCGCCAACACCTGGGACTGGCAGCTGGTCGCCGACTCCACCGACATTCAGGCCGGTACCGGTCTGGCCGTCAGCTCTGACGGTACCCGTGTGAAAGTGGGTGGTGGTACGCTCGTGTTCAACACCAACGGTGGTTCGCTGAAGAGTGCGACCAGCGATACCGACGCGACCGGCGGTACCGGTGTCCGCATCCAGTGGGCTAACGGTGTGGACGCCAGTGACATTACCATGAACTTCGGTCAGTTCACCGGTGGTCAGGTTACAACCGTTGCCAACCAGAACACCAGTGGTGTGCTGGCGGCCTCGGTGGAAACCGGCACCTTGAGCACCACCAACACCTACTCCATCGCGGTACAAGCCAACGGTGACCTTGCCCTGATCGACGGTGCCGCCCTGCCGGGTACGGTTCTGGACACCATTCCGGCGGCTCAAGTGGCCTCCACCGGAACCCGTGAGCTGTACTTTGCGACCGCCGGTGTACGTGTGACCGTATCGGACAACTTTGACGAACAACCGGCTGCCGGTCCGGCCGCCGTGATCCGCGACAGCTTTACCGTTGCCAACAAGGCCAAGCGTCTGGACGGTATTGGTACCGACGGTATGACCCAGCTGGCCGCCGCCTATAACACCGGTGGTGTGAACCAGGATGGTTT
>QFOU01000069.1 GCA_003241595.1 Pseudomonas fluorescens | reverse complement strand
GAACAGCCACTTGCCTTGAGCGTCTTCCCGCATCGCAAAGTTCACGCCGACGAGACCGGTGAGGCTGACCGCCGTGACGGAGGGGACGTGCGACATAAGCCATTCGGCGCTGGCGGTGCCCTGTGCGGTAAGGGTAGTCATATCCGGCTGGCCGGGTTGCATGTTCTGGCTCCAGACCGCTTTCATCGGGCTGCCGCCCAGCGTGCCATCGCCTTCGATACGGAGGGTTTTATCGGCGGAGAGGCTGACGTTGGCGAGCGGGGCGGCGAAGTCGAGACCGTTCAACTGTTTGAGGCCGGCTACGCGTGCATTCACGATACTGGACGACACCAGCACGGTGGAGTGAGCGAAGGATGTTTCTTCTCCGCGGCCCAAGGGCACGAGGATATCCAGTTGCGACGACTGTTTACCGGTGACGCCTAAGGGAACCTTGCCCTTCAGCTCTTCGATACGGTTGAGTTCGGTCATTACGCCCGAGGCCTCGCCCGTCAGGTTGCCGGTGACGCGCAGCATGGTGGGTGTTGCGGCAAAGATGTTCGACATATTGACCATCAGGTTGGTGACCTTTTGGTTGCCGATAGTGGCATCCGGTGCGCCGACCGTGAAGGTTTGGCCACGCCACTGGAATGTGCCCTGCTCGGCTACGGCCGGAGAGATATCGTCGAGGAAGCTGACCTTGGCATTGGAAATGGTGCTATCGAGCTGGAAGAGGCCGCACTGGTCTCCGCAATCGGGGAAGGCACTGGGCGAACCGACGTATTGGCCGATGAGGTTCTGATAGTCTCCGGACTGGATATTGGGACGCAGCCATTTAAGTGCCTTGCCCATGCTGCGCATTTGGTCTGGGAAGAAATCGAAGATGCCCTGCACCGGCCCTTGCGGAGAATAAAGGCTGATGTTGATGGCGGGGTCTGTTTGGATGCCGGAGACCGTGCCGGAGACGTAGAACGTGGCGCCGCGTTCGGTTTGCGCCTCCACCTCGCGCAGCGTAAGGATATCGGTATCGCTGACAATACCCGACGGGCCTTGTTGCGGGGGGACATAGCTGGCAGTGATGACCAGTTTAGGGAATTTGAGAGGTTCGCTGAAGCCTTTGGGCGGATTCACGCTGACATCCGACAGGCGCATGGTGACCCATGGCAATTCCAGACGGTTGGCTGTGAGCAGGCGCGTGCCGATTTCCACCTGACCTTGGGCTCGCACGAGGTCTTTGAACTGCGGCGGGAAGTAATCCGAGACCATTTGCGCGTTGGCACGGTCGAGGCGTCCGCGGATTTCCATACCTTCTGCCTTGGGAGCGTGCGCGAAGCTGACGAGAACGGGGACATCGTTAATCCCCTTGGCTTGTTCGACGTTACCGTACAAGCGACGCACCATGGCAGTAAGCGTACCCCGCTCGCCTTCTTCATCGAAGCGCGTTGCCACCAGGTTACCATCTTCCAAGACCCATTCGGCCTGTTGAACATCATCGCGCAGGAGCAGGTTAAGGCCCGCGATACGAACGCTGCGCAGGCGGCCCCAGACGCGGTTCCAGGCAAGCCCGTTGAGCCATTCCACCATGCCCTCGTTCGATTTAGCGGCTTGCCCGGCATCGTCCTCCGGTTTGGCAAGGTTAAGGCCAGCGATACTCATACCGTTTTGCGAACGCACGATACGCAGGGTTACGCCCTGAGCCTCCACCATTTTGGGAGCTGCTGCGAGAAGAAAGAGTTGCGAGGACGAGAGTTTGATGGCCGCTTGTTCGATGAACACCCCCATTTCGCCATTGGCACCGCTGAGGCTGAGGCCGTTGACGCGGATGACGGGGCCTTCATCGAAGAACAGCTCGGCCTTTTCGGCATCGAGTTTCAGGCCATCCGGCAGGGCATATTTCTCGACCTGCGGAATGTAGGGAGTGAGGCTGAGCGGGTGGGAGCGCGTGTACTCCTGAGCCAGCCAGAGGAAGCCTGCGATGGCGAGCAGTACGAACACGGCAAGGCCCAACCCACCATGGCTGCACCACCGAACCGCCCGATACTTCCAGACCAAACTACGCCCTTTATTTTTACTCAATGCTACCCTAACGGCCCGCTACGCTGTGCGTTCCGTACTACTCGCGCGTATTACCGACGCGAGATGCAAGTGCGGCTTGAATAAATTCATCAATATCACCATCCAGCACCGCTGCGGTATTGCTCGTTTCGGTTGCGGTACGAAGATCTTTTACCATTTGATATGGTTGCAACACATAGCTACGGATCTGGTGCCCCCAGCTATTATCGGTCTTGGCGGCTTCCATGGCATCGCGCTCGGCGTCTTGCTTGGCCATTTCCAGCTCGTAGAGGCGGGCCTTCAGCATTTGCAGCGCGATTTCGCGGTTGCGGTATTGGGAGCGGTCTTGTTGGCTACCTACGACGATACCTGTTGGCAAGTGCGTAAGGCGCACGGCGCTATCGGTCGTGTTCACGTGCTGGCCCCCTGCCCCGCTGCTGCGGAAGGTATCGACACGCACCTTGCTCATGTCGATCTCGACCTCAATGCTGTCATCGACCTCCGGGTAGACGAACACGCTGGCAAAGCTTGTGTGGCGGCGGGCGTTACTGTCGAATGGAGAAATACGTACGAGGCGGTGAACCCCGCTTTCGGTTTTTGCGAGGCCGTATGCGAAGGTGCCTTCGATGAAGATGGTGGCGGATTTGATACCGGCTTGCTCGCCAGCGGTTTCTTCCATGATACTGACCTTGAAGCCCTGACGCTCGGCCCAGCGCATATACATACGCAACAGCATGCCGGCCCAGTCAGCGCTTTCGGTTCCGCCTGCGCCCGAGTGGACTTCCAGATAGGCGTTATTGCCATCCATCTGGCCGCCCAAAAGACATTGGGTTTCCAGCTTTTTGGATTCGGCCAGCAACGCGAGCAATTCGGTTTCGCCCTCTTGCACCGTTGCGTCATCGGCGGCTTCTTCGCCGAGCTCGATCAGCGCCTGGGCATCCTCAAGGCGTTGCGCGATGGTATCGTATTGGCCGACCTGCAGCTCCAGCTTGCGCTTTTCCTGCATAACGGCTTTCGCTTTGTTGGCATCCGACCAGAGCGCGCCATCGGCGGCCTGTTCTTCCAGTTGAATGAGACGCTCCCGGGCTACGGGCAGGTCAAAGACTCCTCCTGAGCAGGGCGAGACCTTGCTCGATTTGGGCGATACGCTCGCGGGTTTCGGCTTGCATGTTGAATCTTTCTTAACTCGGCTTTTATAGCCGAAAAAGGCTCCGGTGGGGAGCCTTTTCCGTTACGCCGCGCCTGCTTTTGCGCCTGCGGTTAGTAGATACCGAAGGTGCGCAGCAGATTCTCGATGGGATTGCCACCGGCGGGGGTACCGCTACCGCCTTCTGTCGCGTTGGAGGTGGGACGGTTGGAGCCGCCATCTCTACGCTCGGGCGCAGGTGCTTCGGAGTCGCCGCCATTGTAGATCTCGAAGCCGCTTTCATCGACATAGTCTGGTGTGGTTTGCGTGGGCGCCGTGCCTTCGACGAAGGCTTCGGTAATGATCTTGCTGCTGTTCACGCCCGGAAGCAGGCCGGACTTCGCGTCGATGCGCACGAACTCGATACCTTGCGGGACGCTGAAGCCTTCGATCGGGGTGTTGGCGAACTGGGCCTCGGCGAACTGTTTCCAGATCGGCAGTGCGGCACGGCCACCGGTTTCGCCGGAACCGAGAGTTTTGGGGCTATCGTAACCGACCCAGACACCTACCGAGAGGCTGGGGCTGAAGCCGACGAACCATGCATCGATAGAATCGTTAGTGGTACCTGTTTTACCTGCCAGCGGGCGACCCAGGCTGACCAGCGAACGACCGGTACCGTTGAGCACCACGCCCTGAAGCATGTTGGTCATGAGATAAGCGGTTTTGGGATCCATTGACACCTTCGACGGAATAGCCGGAGGTGTGGGAGGCTCGTTCGGGCTGGCGCCGAGTTGGGCCGAGCAATTCTCGCACGCGGGGTGAGCGCGGAAGAGTGTTACGCCTTGGGAATCCTGTACGCGGCGGAGATAAGTAGGCTCGAGGTACGTTCCGTTGCGCGGGAAGACGCTATATGCGCTGGTCATGTCCATGAGGGTCATATCCACACTACCGAGAGCCACGGTGAGATCGGTTGCGGGTACGCCACGAAGGCCCACGCGGCGAGAGAGATCGGCCACGTTACGCATGCCGGTATCCTGCGCGAGGCGGATGGTCATGAGGTTGCGCGATTGCTCCAACCCCTGACGCAGTGTGGTGAGGCCGGTGAATTTTTTATCGTAGTTGTTGGGTTTCCAGTCTTTGCCGTTGAAGGTGAAGACGATGGGAGCATCCAGCACCGTGCTGGCGGGTGTGTAGCCTTTTTCCAGTGCCGCGGCATAGACGAACGGTTTGAACGAACTACCGACCTGGCGTTTCGCCATGATGGCGCGGTTAAAGCCAACGCCTTCGCCCAGACCACCTACCATGGCGAGAACCTCGCCGGTGCGGACATCGATTGCGACCAGCGCGCCTTGCACGGCCGGCAGTTGCTCGAGGCTGTAGCTGTTTGTGCCATCCTTTTTGCTGGTGGTTTTGATCATCACGACATCGCCGACCTTCAGCAGGGCGTTGGCGGTGGATTTACCTGTCCACTTCATGGTGGAGGCTGGCACGACACCTTCCTTGCCATCGGAGAAGCCGATGCGGGCGCTGTCGTTGGCGACCTTGAGCACGACGGCAGGTTCACCGATGCGCCAGCTGTGCGCGTAGTTACTGGTGATCTTATCGAGTTGTTTGGCCCAGCCGGACATATCCTTGAAGTGGGCGAGCGGGCCACGCCAGCCGTGGCGGCGGTCGTAGGCGCGCAGGCCCTCGTAGACAGCTTCTTCCGCACGGCGTTGCGTGGGAAGGTCGAGCGTGGTGTACACGCTGAGGCCATCCTGATAGAGCGCTTTTTCGCCGTACTGTTTAAGAATGAGTTGGCGGATGTATTCGGCAAAGTGAGGCGCATCCTCTCCCTGCTTGAGCGGGCTTACGTTGAGGCCCAATGGTGCTGCCACGCCGCTATCGGCTTCGGCACGGGTGATGTAGCCTTCATCCTGCAGGCGGCGGAGTACGATATCGCGGCGAGCTTTGGCGGAATCCGGGTTACGTACAGGGTTATAGCGGCTGGGTGCCTGCGGCATACCGGCAATCATGGCGCGCTCTTGCACATTCAATTCCGCCAGCGTTTTGCTGAAGTACGTTTGTGCCGCAGCGGCTACGCCATAGCTACCATTACCGAGATAGATGCGGTTGAGGTACAGCTCCAGAATCTCGTTTTTAGTGTACGCCTTTTCGATGCGCCAGCTGAGGATCAACTCTTTAATTTTACGGGTATAGGTACGTTCGCTGCTGAGCAGATAGGTTTTGGCGACCTGCTGGGTGATGGTGCTGGCGCCTTGCATACGGTCGGTAAGTGTATTGACCAAGCTGGCGCGGATGATAGCCTTGAGGTCGTATCCGCCGTGTTCGTAGAAGTGACTATCTTCCGCCGCCAGGAACGATTGGACGACGGGTTTGGGGATCTCGGAAATGGGTACCCAGATACGGCGCTCGTTCGCGTATTCGGCGACGATCTCGCCGTTACGGTCGTAGACGCGGGTAATGAGTGGCGGTTTATAATCGGAGAGTGTGCTGAGATCGGGCAACTGGCGGTCGTAGTACACCAGAACACCGGCGACCAGAATACCAACAGCCAGCACGCCAAGGGCTGCCAGCCATGCGAGCACCACGAACCACATGGGCATTTTTTTGCGGCGACGGTTGCCTTGCGGCTTGTTGTTGTTAGCGCCGTTGGATGGGCGCGCGCTTCCGGTACGATTGATGGCCATGGGGTGAAGCTACACAAGGTTGCAACGACCTACAAGCGGAGCGGACGGGCGAGTGCCACCTTAAACGACACTGACGTAAGGAATAACCATACCCCTTACGCCAGAGACCTTATTAGTAGTGGACGTTGTTCTGGACGTAGGCGCGGATACCCTTGGCAATGGCATCGGCCAGCTTTTTACGGTACGCCTCTTTATTGAGGTTGCTGGCCTCGGTGGGGTTGGAGAGATAGCCCATTTCCACCAGAATGCTGGGAACATCCGGGCTTTTGAGAACGCGGAAGCCCGCGTGGAGAACTTCTCTTTTACGTACCTCGGTGAAGCCGTCCAGCTCATCTAGCACGCTGCGTGCGAGGACAACGGAGCTGTTAAGGGTATCGCGCTGGACAAGTGAGATCAGGATATTCTGAACTTCCTTGCTTTCATTCTCCAAGGCCACACCGGCCATAACGTCGCGGCTGTTTTCGTTCGCAGCGAGACGGGCGGCTTCGCGGTCACTGGCTTTTTCGCTCACCATATAGACGGTGGCGCCCTTGACGTTCGGCTTGCTCGGCAAGCTATCGGCGTGGAGGCTCACGAAAAGATCGGCGTTAGCTTTTTGGGCAATGCGCGGACGGTCGGGCAGCGGGATGAAGAAGTCGCTGTCGCGAGTGAGGATCACTTCGATCTTGTCGCTGCGGAGACGGTCGCGGACCAGCTTGACCATATCGAGGGTGATGGTCTTTTCGCAGACATCGATCACGCGGCTGCATGCACCGGGGTCGACGA
>QFOU01000068.1 GCA_003241595.1 Pseudomonas fluorescens | reverse complement strand
ATTAACCCCCAGCGTGAGCTTCCGCTTAAACGCGTAACGCCCCATCCCAACAACAGAATGGTCAACAACGCGCTCAACGCACTCGGCAACCGCGCGGCGTAGAGGCTGTCTTCACCCAGGGCGCTCATCGCCAGGTCCTGCGCCCAGTAGATCAACGGCGGTTTGTGGTAACGCGGCTCCCCATTGTAGGTCGGCATCGAAAGTTCACCCGAGTGACGCATCTCAATCGTCGCCTGCGTGAACACACCCTCATCCACATCAAACAGACCGTAACGGTCATGACCCGCCAGATAAAGCCAGCCACACGCCACAGCCAGCAGCAGGCTCATCCCCCAAAAGCGCTTCTGTGCGCGGGTCATCGCATGCCACCATGCCATCATGCCATTAGTCTCCATAAGAAACTCCCTCTTTCTGCTTGCGCGGATACCGCCGCGTACTCAAGATCCAACATGCCCACGCGGTAGAAGCACCGATCGCGGCACCTGCCACCACATCACCCAGATAATGGGGCGTAAGCGACAAGAAACGACTAAAACTCAACATGGTCGCAGCCACCCAAAACACCCAGCGGAAGCGAGGGAATGCCAATCCCAACCACACCGCGATGGCAAATGTGCTGCAACTGTGGCCGCTGGGGAAACTCCACCACTGCGAGGTCATTTCGAAGGGGTTCATCGCGTACGGCGAGTGACCATTCCAGAGGAATTCTTTCGGACGCCCGCGCCCGATAGCCCATTTCAAAACCCAGTTAATGGCACCGGCCAAGGCAAACACGGGGATCGCCATCAGCACATGACTGACAATCCGGCATCCCACCTTGCGGTTCTTCCAGTTATAAACAGCCCACAACGCACCGATCGCAACACACAGGGTGATCTGCAAACTGCCTTTGCCTAATTGTCCCAGCACACGCATGGACGTATTAAAATTCTGATTATAATTACGATCCAACCACACTTGGATCGCCACATCCACACCAGTTCCCCACAACAACACGCCAAGGGCCATGCCCCAGACCAATACCAGCAAAGGCCCTTCAAAAGCCCGCCAACCACACGGGAGATAACGCGACGTCATGCTTGGGTTATACCCAATCACCCGCACGGGGGCCACAGGAATCACCATTCCCCGTGACCTCTTCATAACTCGCCCGCTCATAACATAAGCAAGATATGTGTCAGAGAATCCTCATAGGCAGCCTGCCAGGTTTCGTGTTACAAGCTCTCCCCATGTCACCTCGCAAACATCGCACGTCCGATTCCTACTCCACCGGCCCCATGCTGGCCCGCGTTCTCCGCCATTATCTCTGGAGCCATAAATCCGACCTCGCGTGGTCGGGTCTCGCCATGTTCATCATCGCACTGGCTCTGGCAATGCAGGCCCACTTGGTACAACCGCTGTTCGACAACGGTCTGATCAACGGTAAGATCGGCGTGATCAATACGGTGATCTTTACCATCGTCGGCCTCACCGCCATTCGCGGCATCGCCAGCTACTACCAGCAATATTTCATGGAAAGCGTGGGCCAGCGCATCGTCGCCAATCTGCAGGAGGAAATGTACGCCAAAACCCTCCAGCAGAACCTCAACTTCTTTGCCCAGAACCCCAGCGGCACCCTCACCAGCCGTTTTATCTCCGATCTTCAGCGCCTCAAATACGCGGTCACTCAGATCTTCAACTCCGGCCTGCGTGATGGGGGCACCATCATCGGCCTCTTCGGCAACATGCTGCTGCAAGACGTCAAATTGACCCTGCTCACCATGCTGATCATCCCCCTCACCGCCGTGCCCATCCGCCGTTTTGGCCGCCTGACCCGCAAATACAGCCGCGTGAATCAGGAAAGCACTGCCCGTATGACGCACCAGCTCTCCCAGGCCCTGCATAACATCCGTCAGGTGCAAAGCTACACGCAGGAACGCGCCGAGGAAAAACGCATGTCCAACCGCATCGCCGATGTGCTCGACAGCACCCTGCGCTCGGTTCGTGTCCGCGCACTGTCTTCCCCTTCGGTCGAACTCATTGGTACCGCCGTCATCGCCATCATCATGCTTTACGCCGGCCAGCGCATCGCCGACGACACACTCACCCCCGGGGCCTTTGCCAGCTTCATGGCGTCACTGGTCATGCTGAGCCGCCCGCTGAAAAGCCTCACAAATCTCAACAACAACCTGCAAGAGGGCCTCGCCGCTGCCGAACGCGCCTTCGAGATCATCGACGCCCCCGTCACCCTCACCGACATGCCGGACGCCAAACCGCTCAAGATCACGCAAGGCGCCATCACCTTTAACCATGTCGACCTCGTCTACCCGGATGGCACCCACGCCCTCACCAACATCAATCTGGAGATCCCCGCCGGCCACACCGTCGCCTTTGTGGGCCCGTCGGGCGCCGGTAAAACCTCGCTGCTGAATCTCCTGCCGCGCTTCTACAATATCGCCAACGGACACATCAGCATCGATGGCCAAGATATCTCGCGCGCCACCCTGAAGTCGCTGCGCAGCCAGGTGGGCTTGGTCACCCAGGAAGTCGCCATGTTCGACGATACCATCGCCGCCAACATCGCCTATGGCAATCCCAAGGCCACCCAAGCCAGTATCGAAGCTGCCGCCAAAGCCGCCGCCGCGCACGGCTTTGTCACTGCCCTGCCAGAAGGCTACAACACGGTCCTCGGTGAGAACGGCCTCAAACTTTCAGGCGGCCAAAAGCAACGCATCGCCATCGCCCGCGCCATTCTCAAGAACGCGCCTGTACTGCTGCTGGATGAAGCCACCGCCGCTCTCGACACCGCCTCTGAAAAAGACGTCCAGAAAGCGCTGCAAAAACTCTCCGAGAACCGCACCACGCTCATCGTTGCGCACCGCCTCTCCACCATCGCCCACGCCAACACGATCGTCGTGCTGGATAACGGTAAGGTTGTCGAACACGGCAGCCATGCGCAACTTCTCAAAAAGCGCGGACTTTACCATAAGCTGTGGAGCATGCAAGCCACCGCCGAAGACCTCGACGCCTAACCAAACCGCCCGCCAGGGCGGTTTTTTTATCACAATCCACACCCTCAACCACGGGCAAACCCTTTTCATCAGACACCAAGCACGTACACTAAGCCCCATCAACAGAAAGGGCCCTCCATGGCACCCCGCAAACCCGTCGCCAAGCCAGCCAAACCGGCAGCTAAACCCATTGCTCAAAAAGCGGCCAAGCTCACCGTCTGGCCAAAGGATGAACCCCCTCACGCACATACTCACCATCATGACCACGCTCACAGCGAAGGTTGTGGCTGCAGCCACCACCATCATACCCACAAACTCAATCTCTGTGCCTGCGCGCGCGCGCTCTGCACGAACTGCCCGCTCGGCAAATTGCTGAGCACACGCAGCTTCTGGGCCGCTGCCGTCGTGGCCTTCATCACCTTGTTTGCCACCGATTGGCTCCTGCACAGCCGGTTCCTCATGCAGGCCTACGCCGAACACGCTGCTTTCTGGCGTATCGATGGCGAGATTCGCCACGGCCTGATCTTCACCACACAGGTGGTCACCTCCATGGCCTATGCCGCCATCGTGCTGGGTATGGGATACGCCGGCAAATGGTGGGGCAGCGCAATCAGTGGCGCCATTGCAGCCGCTCCGGTCGCCATGTGCGCCATGATGGCCTACATCATGCTGCCCTTTGCGTCCGCTTATATCCCAACGGTGTGGGGTATCGCTGCCGTGCTGCAAGGTGCACTGGTCGGGCTGTCCATCTGCGCCGCCCTCAAGGTCTCACGTGCCCCCGAGGTCACAGATGAGAGCTGCTGCAGCACGCACACCCTCCACTAACCCGCCAAAAACACTTGCCCTTGTGGGGAGGGCAAGGTAAAGCCACACGTCTATCGCATGAAGAAACTTACACGCCACCCTCTGTTCATTACGGTCATGATCACAGTGGTCGCACTGTATAGCAAACTGGTGCATGCCACCGCACGCGTTCAGGTGGTCACACCTCTCCCGCCAGAGCTACTGCAAGGCCCCGTTGTCCTCGCAGGCTGGCATCAACAGATTGCCATGTTGCCGGCCATCAGCCAGCACATCCCCCATCCGTTGCTCGCCTTGATGTCGGCAAGCCGCGATGGTGTCGCGATTGCGGCGATCGCACGCTGGTTCGGTATCAAGGCGGCCGTCGGCTCCAGCCACCGCAATGCACTTACCGGCACCCGCGAACTCCTGCGCGCGGCCAAAAGCGGTCACGCGTTGTTCATTACGCCGGATGGCCCACGCGGCCCGGCCTATGTAGCCAAGCAAGGCGCGTCCGAGGTCGCCCGCCTCACCAAGCTCCCCCTCGTTCCCTGCGCCGTCTGGTCAAGCAAAGGTAAAACATTTAACAGCTGGGATAAATTCCGCCTCCCCTACCCCTTCGCCACCTTGTACGTGGCCTTCGGAAACGCGATTACCGACGAACAGCCCGCCAGCTTGCAAAGCGCACTGAATACGCTCACCACACAGGCACAGGGCGGTACCGCCTCCCTTGCCACACACGCCTCAAACTCATAAGTTATAACCCATCATGCATCTGCTCATTTACCGTACGCTCAAGGTTCTCCTTTTCCCGCTGATTTTCACGCTGCTCGCCTGGCGCGCTTTCCGCGGACGCGAAGACCGCGATAATTTCCCCGAGCGTCGCGGTATCGCCAGCCAGCCGCGCCCCAACGGCCCCTTGTTATGGGTACACGGCGCCAGCGTGGGCGAGGTCGTCAGCACCCAACCGGTACTCCGCGCACTCCGCCAGCAACGCCCGGGCCTCAACCTGCTGCTCACCACGGGCACTACCAACGGCCGCAAGATGCTGACCAAGATTGCTGCCAGCCTCCCTGGCACCGGCACCACCTGCGTGCAATACGTCCCGCTCGATACCATGGGTGCCACCAAAGCCTTCATCAAACACTGGAACCCTTCCGTCAGCGTATTCGTCGAATCCGATTTCTGGCCGGAACTCCTGTCCCGCGCCCCCAACCCCGTGCTGCTCAATGGTCGTATTTCCGACCGTTCATGGCCCCGCTACAAGCGCTGGGGCTGGTTCTTCCGCCCGCTCATCAGCCGGTTTGGTCTGGTACTGGCCCAACGTCAGACCGATGCCGAGCGCCTCATGGCACTGGGAGCCAAAAATGTCGTGGTCAGTGGTAACCTCAAATTCGATGCCGACCCCCTTCCGGTCGATGCCGCCCAACTCGAAAAATTCATCGCGGCTCTCAACGAGCGCCCCGTGCTCGTCGCCGGCAGCACCCACCCGGGTGAAGAAGCCATGGTCGCGCAATTGCACGCCGCACTCAAACCGACGGTACCGAACCTGCTCACCATCATCGTGCCCCGCCACCCGCACCGCGGTACACAAGCCGCCAACGAGGTCGCACGCTTCACCAAAGCCGTTAAACGCCGTGGCCTTGGCGAAATGCCGGTCCTCGGCGGTGCCCGCCACACCGATATCTATATTGCCGACTCTCTGGGCGAACTCGGCCTCTGGTACCGCCTCGCCTCCGTGGCACTGATCGGCGGTAGCCTGGTACGCCACGGCGGCCACAACCCGTTGGAGCCTCTCAAACTTGGCACTCCCACCCTCACCGGCCCGCATATGTTCAACTTCCAGGATATGCTGCCCACGCTGGTGACCGCCAAACTGGTGAACATCGCACCGGATATGCCCACCCTCACCCGCACCATCCAGCGCCTGCTCACCAACCCTGCCGAGATGGACACCCAGCAAAAACATATTCTGGATGCCATGCCGAATCTGGCAGGCCCGTCCTCTACAGCGGCCGAGCGCATCCTCAATATCATGCCGCTGGCTTAATTCCGCCACGCCCGACTGTCCGATATCCGACACACCGCGTAAATCCGCTTGCCTAACGCCACCGCTGTGGCACTAATAGGGCATGTTCGCGCCTAAGTTCTGGTATCAACCCAAGCCTTCCCTCACTGCCTACGCATTGTGGCCGTTGGCCATGCTGTACGCCGGTATCGCCGACCTCAACGGCCGCCGCCGCGCCCGCAATCCCTATTACGCCGCCGTCCCCGTCATCAGTGTCGGCAATCTCGTGGTGGGCGGAGCAGGCAAAACCCCCGTTGTGCAGGGGTTGGCCTCCTATTACGCGGCCAAAGGCTATCAGGTGGCGATTATAAGCCGCGGCTACGGCGGTCAGTCCACATTGCCCATCCAGGTCTCGCCGCACCTCCACAGCGCCGCAGAGGTCGGTGACGAACCCATGGCCATGGCCCGCCACTTCCGCGGCCAGTCGGTCAGCGTCTGGGTCGGCCGCAACCGTGCCGCCGTGGTCCGCCGTGCGGAACAGGCAGGCGCCACACTGATGATCCTCGATGACGGCTTCCAACGCCGCGATGTCGCCCGTCAGGCCGACATCCTCGTCATCAATGGAAGCCACAGCAAACCGGGCAGCTCGGTCTGGGGTAATGGCCTGCCACTTCCCGCCGGTCCCCTGCGCGAGACCTTGCCCAACCGTAGCCGTGCCCACTTTGCTATCGTCTTGAATGAACAACCGCAGTCGCCCATTCCCTATTACGGCTTGCCGTCTTATCGACTGGAAACCCGTTTGAATCCCGATAGCCTCGCCCCCCTGCGCGGTAAGTCCTTGGTCGCGTTCGCGGGTCTCGCCCACCCGTCCGCCGGCATCCAGGTG
>QFOU01000067.1 GCA_003241595.1 Pseudomonas fluorescens | reverse complement strand
GGCGGCACCTACACGCCCAGCGACGAAAGCGGCGACGCCCGCGTGTTCACGCAGAAGCTGGCCCGCCTGTGCGCGGAGCGCGGCGCGACCTTCCTGTACGAGCACGACATCCTCGGCCTGCAGCGCAGCGGCGACGCCATCCAGAGCGTCGAGATCGCCGACATGCGCAGCGGCCAGCGCCAGGCCCTGAGTGCCGATGCCTTCGTGGCGGCGATGGGGTCCTACACGCCCGCCCTGCTGCGGCCGCTGGGCGAGCACCTCAACATCTACCCAGCCAAGGGCTACTCGGCCACGCTGCGGCTCAAGAAACCCGAGGCTGCGTCGGTCGTGAGCCTGCTGGACGACAGCCGCAAGATCGCCATCTCGCGCCTGGGCGACCACATCCGCATCGCCGGCACGGCCGAGCTGAGCGGCTTCGACCTCAGCCTGCGCGCACGTCGCCGCCTCACGCTGGAAATGAGCCTGGACAGCCTCTTCCCCGATGCTGCAGACCTGCCCGCGGCCACATTCTGGACAGGCCTGCGCCCCATGACTCCAGATGGCACGCCCATCGTGGGCCCCACGCCCTGGCGCAATCTGTACCTCAACACTGGGCACGGCACGCTGGGGTGGACCATGGCCTGCGGCTCCGCCCGCGTGCTGGCCGACCAGATCTGCGGCCGCGCCACGGACATCCGCGCCGATGACCTGAGCGTGCAGCGTTACATCACTTCCACAACGGCCATCCCGGCCGCCCCCAACCAGACCAGCGCTGGTTCCACCTGATTCAGGTGTATCAAACTTTCGTCAGATGATGTAACAATGTAAGCGCATGTATACGCGTATGCATGCTTTTCCACTATCTCATTTGGGCGCTCCTCGGAGCGCCCTTTTTTTGTTCTCTGCGCGGCCAAAGCTTGCCATCCCTCGGCAAGCGTTACCCATCCGGTACTGCTGATCCGCGTGTCAGCCCTCTCCTACAAGCGCGTAGGGGGCTGCGGACCCCGCGCGCGGGATTCATTTTGTTCAGATACAGCCTCACACTTTTGAAACAGACAGGTGTCCGGGAGGTGTCAGACCAGCGGCTCATGTCGGATTTCAGCATCAAGAGCGGCCACCAAGCCGTCAGACGACATGGGGTGGGCCTCCAGGGGCCCAAAGCGCACCGTTCCATCAACCTGTCCAAGGACAACCTACCATGCAATTCACTCTTCGCAGCCTCGCAGCGGCCGCCGCCCTGGCCCTGGGTTCCGCTGGCGCCTTCGCCGCCACCGCTGGCGACCTCGGCGTCAACCCGAGCTACGCCGAAATCACCGGCTACGGCACCCAGTTCGGCCCAGTCACCTTCTCCTACACCTTCACGCTGGACTCGGCCACCGACCTGTCGGACCTGTTCGGCAGCCTGAAGGCCACGGACGAGTCCTCCATCCTGGTGACGCTGAGCGGGCCCACCTCGTTCTCCACGACGATCACCCCGACGCTGACGACGCCCAAGTCGTTCACCTTCTCGGGCCTGGCTGATGGCGCCTACACCCTGTCGTTCGTCGCCACGCCGATCTCGTCGACCTTTGCGGCCTATGGCGGCTTCGCCACCACCGTGGCGGCCGTGCCTGAGCCGGAATCGATGGCCCTGGTGCTGGCTGGCCTGGGTGTGGTGGGGATGGTGGCACGGCGTCGCTACGCTGTGCGTGCCTGACAGCCACAGCAGCATCGCCAAGAAGAAGCAAAGGGCCCTGAGGGGCCCTTTTGTTTTGCCGTGCTGTCGCACCTCTGCCACCGCCTTTGGCTCTGTCCCGGGTTGTATCGCGGGCGGACCATGCTTGGGTAAAGTTTGCGCCGGCAAGCAATGAAAGCAGACCCAGAAACGACAAACGCCGGCAAAGCCGGCGTTTGTTAAATTGGTTGCGGGGGCAGGATTTGAACCTACGACCTTTGGGTTATGAGCCCAACGAGCTACCAGACTGCTCCACCCCGCGGCAGAGACGTAAACTATAGCATGTTTTTTCTGTTGCGCGCAAGTGGTGCAGAAAAACTTCAAAAGATCTTCCAGGCAACACGATCAGCGGGCAACAAAAAAGCCAGCATCACTGCTGGCTTTTTTGAGTCAGTGCCGGGCATGCGCCCGGCCTGTCAGGCTGGCTTATTCAGCGGCGCCTTCGGCAGCGGCTTCTTCAGCCACTTCGGTGCGCTCGACCAGCTCCATGTAGGCCATCGGAGCGTTGTCGCCCACGCGGAAGCCCATCTTCAGGATGCGGGTGTAGCCACCAGGACGCTTGGCGAAGCGGGGGCCCAGCACGTCGAACAGCTTGACCACGTTGTCGCGGTTGCGCAGGCGGTCAAACGCCAGACGGCGGTTGGCCACGGTGGGCT
Organism: Pseudomonas fluorescens; assembly: GCA_003241595.1. Classification (GTDB taxonomy): domain Bacteria; phylum Pseudomonadota; class Alphaproteobacteria; order UBA2136; family UBA6156; genus UBA6156. The sequence continues at coordinate 4,427 of QFOU01000067.1, read as the reverse complement.
CCTTGGCCAGGGTGATCAGCGGCTCGACGATGCGACGCAGTTCCTTGGCCTTGGGCACGGTGGTCTTGATGGCTTCGTGCTCGATCAGCGAATTGGCCATGTTGCGGAACATGGCGGCGCGGTGAGACGAAGTACGGTTGAGTTTACGGAGTCCGTTTCCGTGACGCATGGTGCTTTCCTTTCCTTATAAAACCGACGGCCGTTTCAAGGTACCGCCGGGTGCACCGGGTGGCTTTTAAAACCACCCACCTTCAAAAAACCATTCGACAACCAACACCACTGCCACCAAGCGGCCACCGCGGATCCGGCTTTGCCGGTCCAAGGGTGGCGCCCCCTTGAGGGGGCCGCCGAAGGCGGTAGGGGGTGGTCCGTCTTATCGCTTGTCCAGACCTTGCGGCGGCCAGGCTTCCAGGCGCGAGCCCAGGGCCAGACCACGCGATGCCAGCACTTCCTTGATCTCGTTGAGCGACTTGCGACCCAGGTTCGGGGTCTTGAGCAGCTCGGTCTCGGTGCGCTGGATGAGGTCGCCGATGTAGTAGATGTTCTCGGCCTTGAGGCAGTTGGCGGAACGGACCGTGAGTTCCAGCTCGTCCACGGGACGCAGCAGGATCGGGTCGAAGTTCTGCGCAGCCTTGGCGGGCGCATCGATGAAGCTGCCCAGCTCGCTGCCTTCCAGCTGTGCGAACACAGCCAGTTGTTCAACCAGGATCTTGGCCGAAGCACGGATCGCTTCCTCGGGCGAGATGGCGCCGTTGGTTTCGATTTCCATGACCAGCTTGTCCAGGTCGGTACGCTGCTCCACACGGGCGCTTTCGACCGTGTAGCTCACGCGCTTGACCGGCGAGAACGAGGCGTCCAGCACGATGCGGCCGATGGCCTTGGTCTCTTCGCCGTAGCGACGCAGAGTACCGGGCACATAGCCACGGCCCTTCTCGACCTTGATCTGCATGTCCAGCTTGCCGCCTTGCGACAGGTGGCAGATGACATGGTTGGGGTTCACGATCTCGACGTCGTGGGGGGTCTGGATGTCGGCGGCCGTGACCGGGCCTTCGCCATCCTTGCGCAGCACCAGGGTGACTTCGTCACGGTTGTGCAGGCGGAACACCACGCCCTTGAGGTTCAGCATGATGTGCACAACGTCTTCCTGCACGCCGTCCAGCGTGGAGTATTCGTGCAGCACACCGGCGATGGTGACTTCCGTCGGCGCAAAACCCACCATCGACGACAGCAGCACGCGGCGAAGCGCGTTGCCCAGCGTGTGACCATAGCCACGCTCGAAAGGCTCGAGTGTGACTTTGGCGCGGTGGCCGCCCAGCGGCTCCACCTGGATGGCTTTGGGTTTCAGCAACGTGGTTTGCATGAGGCCTTCCTGTCAATACCCTCGGCTCGTTACACCGATAAGGCTGATGGACCAACCGGTCTGAGGACCGGCAACTTTTGAAAAAACGACAACAGGGCCACCGGGCGCAGCCCACACGGCCAGCGCCCGAAAGCCCTGAAACATCAACGCGAGTACAGTTCGACGATCAACGATTCGTTGATGTCGGAGCCGAATTCGTCGCGGTCGGGGGCCTTCTTGAAGACACCTTCCAGCTTGGTGGCGTCAACTTGCACCCAGCCCGGCATGCCGATGGACTCGGCCAGCTTCACGGACTCTTGCACGCGGGCCTGCTTCTTGGCCTTGTCGCGCACGGCGACGACGTCGCCCGACTTCACGCTGTACGACGGGATGTTCACGACCTGGCCGTTCACCGTCACGCCCTTGTGGCCCACCAGCTGGCGAGCTTCAGCGCGCGTGGAGCCAAAGCCCATGCGGTACACGACGTTGTCCAGGCGCGATTCCAGCAGCGACAGCAGGTTCGAGCCGGTGTTGCCCTTGCGGCGCTCGGCTTCGGCAAAGTAGCGGCGGAATTGCTTTTCCAGCACGCCGTACATGCGCTTGACCTTCTGCTTTTCACGCAGTTGCAGGCCGAAGTCGGAGGTGCGCGAACCGGAGGTGCGGCCGTGCTGACCAGGCTTGGTGTCGAACTTGGCCTTGTCGCTGATGGGGCGACGGGCGCTCTTCAGGAACAGGTCGGTGCCTTCGCGGCGGGCCAGTTTGGCCTTGGGTCCGAGATAACGTGCCACTTGAGTGTCCTCTCAAATCAGTCTGACGTCAGCGGCGGCATGGGCCGTCCGACGCGAGTTCGGCGGATGTTGTTGTGCGCTCGAACGGTGGTCTTGAAATGGCGCAGGCCGCTCAAAAGCGGCAGGCGCGCGAAAAACCTGTGATTATAGCCACAGGACAACCCTTGTTACATGGATACCAGACAACTCCGAATGGATTTGTCAAGCAATGACCACGCTCGCCGGGGTTAGGCGACGGTGACGCTCCTTGCGGTACGCGAAGACTGCAAAGACCAGCTCACCAAAAGACAACGCCTCGCCGACGGACCAGCCGCGGGCGAGGCGCTCAGAGCCGAATCAGATGCGACGGCGCTTCTGGGGACGACAGCCGTTGTGCGGCACGGGGGTCACGTCCGAGATCGAGTTGATCCGGATGCCCAGCGAAGCCAGGGCACGAACCGAGGACTCACGACCAGGACCGGGGCCCTTGATCTCGACGTCCAGGTTCTTGATGCCTTGCTCTTGAGCGGCGCGGCCAGCCACTTCAGCAGCCACCTGGGCAGCGAAAGGGGTGGACTTGCGCGAGCCCTTGAAGCCTTGACCACCGCTCGAGGCCCACGACAGGGCGTTGCCCTGACGGTCCGTGATGGTGATGATGGTGTTGTTGAACGAGGCGTGCACGTGAGCGATGCCGTCTGCAATGTTCTTGCGGACCTTCTTGCTCACACGGCGGGCCGCGCTATTGGCAGGTGCTTTAGCCATAAAAACCTTCTCTCTCGACGAGCCCCGACCGAGGCCGGGGGCAGTATCTTATTGATTGGCGAAGATCACTTCTTGCCAGCGATCGCCTTGCGCGGACCCTTGCGGGTACGGGCATTGGTGCGAGTACGCTGACCGCGGCAGGGCAGGCCACGACGGTGACGGAAACCGCGGTAGCAGCCGATGTCCATGAGGCGCTTGATGTTCATGGACAGCTCGCGGCGCAGGTCACCTTCGATGGTGAGCTTGCCCACTTCGTCCCGGATCTTTTCCAGGTCGCCGTCGGTGAGTTCCTTGATCTTCTTGTTGAAGGGAATACCGGCGTTCGAGCAGATCTTCTGCGCGGTGGTGCGGCCAATGCCGTAGATGTGCGTCAAGCCAATCTCAGTGTGCTTGTGCGGCGGGATGTTGATGCCAGCAATACGTGCCATAGCTGTCCTCTGATACCGTGATAGTTCGCCAGCCGGGGCTTAGCCCTGGCGCTGCTTGTGACGGGGGTCGGTGCAGATCACGCGAACCACGCCCTTGCGGCGAATGATTTTGCAATTGCGGCACATTTGCTTGACTGATGCCGAGACTTTCATGGTTTTCTCCTGGTCCGCTGATTGCGCAGCGGGGATTCACGCTTCGTAAACCGGGTCTATGAATTCGCTCACTTCGCCCGGAATACGAATGCGAGCACGGGTCAAATCGTCAGCCCTAGGGTGCGCGGGAGATGTTCATCATCTCGCCGTGTGCTGCGCACACCCCGCCGGGGTCAACTGGTTTTGAAATTCGCTTTCTTCAGCAGTGATTCGTACTGCTGGGACATCACATAAGACTGAACTTGCGCCCAGAAGTCCATCGTGACCACCACGATGATCAACAGGGAGGTTCCACCGAAGTAGAACGGCACGTTGTACTTGAGCACCAGGAACTCGGGCAGCAGACACACCAGGGTGATGTAGCCGGCGCCAACCAGGGTCAGGCGCATGAGAATCTTGTCAATGTAGCGGGCAGTCTGCTCGCCAGGACGAATCCCGGGCACGAAGGCCCCGCTCTTCTTCAGGTTGTCCGCGGTTTCCTTGGAGTTGAACACCAGGGCGGTATAGAAGAAGCAGAAGAAGACGATCGCGGCGGCGTAGAGCATCACGTAGATCGGCTGGCCAGGCGACAGGGTGGCGGCAAAGTCCTTCAGCCAGCGCATGGATTCGCCGGAACCGAACCAGCCGGCAACGGTCGCCGGGAAAAGAATGATCGAGGAAGCGAAGATGGGGGGAATGACACCAGCCATGTTCAGCTTCAACGGCAGATGGGAGCTCTGACCGCCATAAACCTTGTTGCCAACCTGGCGCTTGGCATAGTTGACCAGAATCTTGCGCTGGCCCCGCTCGACGAACACCACAAAGGCGGTGACGAAGAACACCAGAATCGAAATCACGATTGCGGTCAGCGGATGCATGGCACCGGTACGAACCAGCTCCAGCAGGCCGCCGATGGCGTTGGGCAGACCCGCAGCGATACCGGCAAAGATGATGATGGAAATACCGTTGCCCAGGCCACGTTCGGTAATCTGTTCGCCC
>QFOU01000066.1 GCA_003241595.1 Pseudomonas fluorescens | reverse complement strand
TGTTCCAGCAACCTGATTTCTTGCTGCTGGACGAGCCGACCAACCACCTGGACCTGGAAGCCATCATGTGGCTGGAGAGCTATCTGGCCAGCTACCCGAAAACCATCATGATCATCAGCCACGACCGTGAATTGTTGGACAAGTGCATTGATCACGTCATTCACGTCGATAACAAAAAATTGACGGCTTATACCGGCAACTACAGCACGTTTGAGCGTGAGCGCGCCGAAAAGTTGATCGGTCAGCAGAAGGCACACGAAAAGCAAACCGCCCAGCGCGCCAAGATGCAGGCTTTCGTGGACCGCTTCAAAGCCAAGGCCAGCAAGGCTCGTCAGGCCCAGAGCCGTTTGAAGGCGCTGGAGAAGATGGATATTGTGGACGCCGTCATGGCCGACCGTACGGTGAAGTTCACCTTTCCGCAGCCTGAAGAACTGCCGCCGCCGATCATCACCATCAACCACGCCGACATTGGGTATGCGGTGGGGAAGCCGGTATTGAGCAATATTCACGAGCGCATTGATATGGACGACCGCATTGCGTTGCTGGGCGCGAACGGGAACGGTAAATCGACACTGATCAAGCTCATTGCGGGTAAACTTGAACCGCTGAAGGGCGAATTGCTGGCTTCGAACAAGCTGCGCATCGGTTACTTCTCGCAGCACCAGACCGAAGAACTGGATATGAACGACACGCCCGTGCTGGCCATGAGCCGCGTGATGCGTAAGAGCGAAACCGATGTGCGTGGTGTGCTGGGTCGTTTTGGATTCTCCAAGCCGCTTTCGGACAACACGATTGGCAGTTTGAGCGGTGGTGAGAAAGCCCGCCTGCTGTTTGCGATGATCGCCCACAATGCGCCGCACATGTTGCTGCTGGACGAACCGACCAACCACCTGGATATGGACACCCGTGAGGCGTTGGTGCAGGCGTTGAACGCGTATGAAGGTGCGGTGGTGATCGTGAGCCACGACCCGAGCATGATCGAGCGGGTGGCTGACCGTTTGTGGCTGGTGGCTGACGGCAAGGTGAATGACTTTGAGGGCGACCTGGAGGCGTACCGTGCCCACATCATCGAGCAACGTCGGAATGAACGCCGCGGCAACAAGGGTGAGAACAAAGGCCCAAGCAAGAAAGAGTTGAAGGCCGCCTTGGCCGAAAAGAAGAAGAACTTCCCCCACCTGCATGAGGCCGTTGAGCGGACCGAAAAGCAGATGGCTAAACTGAACCGCGAAAAGAAGGAACTGGAAGCCCGTTTGGCGGATGGAGGCTTAGCCAAGGCCGAGCTTCAGGACGTGCAGATGGCCTATGGCAAGTTGACGAAAGAAGTGGATGCTGTGGAAGCCGAGTGGATGGCGGCGGTGGAAGCGTTTGACGCCGCATAGCTTCGCTTGAAATAGCAAAAAAGGCGGGTGCTACCCGCCTTTTTTGTCCCGCATTTAATGATAACGACCGTCATCATCGCGGCTGCGATTACCGCCATGGGAATTCTGGCCACCCTTGCGTCCGGCTTCCGCCGCACGTTGAGGATTGTTAGCAAAGTTACCGGGATTCTGGTTATGCGTTGGCATGGTGTTTCCCCCCCTTGTTTTACCTATTATGGTTTCCCTTAGGTGATACAGCGCCTTGGAGAAGGGCTGCGTAGCGTTAACCCGAAGCGGGAGTAACGGTTCCGCCGCTTCGTTTCAAAAAAGCGCTAACCAGCTATTTTTACGCATATTTATCCTTGATTATTTTTGTGAGCGCGATGTCTTACATGACACTTTCGCGCCACACCGCCTGCGGGGATAGGGGCGCCTCCCCTTCCATGCCCCAGATGAACCCGCTAGGCTTGTCCTCAATAACAACCCCAAAGATCAGGATCCCCCATGCGCAAGCTTGCCCTCCTCTCGACTACCCTGCTGACCGGCTTGGTCACCACCCCTGTGGCCCATGCCGTTGATGTGACCATGTATGGCCAAGTCAACAAAACCGTTATGGGCCACGACGATGGCCGTAGTACCGATTTCGGCGTTTATGACAACGACCTCTCTTCCACCCGTTTGGGCGTGAAGGGCGAGAAGAAGCTGGACAACGGCTTGACCGCCTCCGTTCTGCTTGAAATGGAAATGCAATCCAACCCCAGCAACCTGGCAACCCAGAACACCGGTGCCAACAGCACGACCCCGGCTTCCGGCGGTAACGGTGGTGCCGGCAGCACTGTGGGCTTTGATGAGCGCCACGCCAGTGTTGGCCTCTCCGGCGACTTCGGTGGTGTTGTGGTCGGTCAGACCGCCACCGCCAGCGACGGCATTTACACCCAAGATCTGACCGGCGTTAAGGACGTGCTGATGTCGGACGCCCACAAGATCGGTGGTGGTCTGTTCTTCCGTGATGCTAACGGTGCCTTGAGCGCTGCCAACATGAACCGCATCAGCTTCACTGGTTCGACCAGCCGTGCGGACGCCATCCGTTATGACAGCCCCAAATTAAAGACCGCATTCGGTAACTTCCAAGGTAAAGCCGCTGTTGCCCAAGGTGGTGATACTGACGTGGCCGCCCTGTACGATGCCACCCTTGGTGATTTCAAGGTTCTGGGTGCCGCTTCGGTTGTCTTCAACAACGATGACGCCAGCACTGTCACCAACTCCTTCGACAAGCGTTACATCGCCTCTGGCAGCGTGCTGCACAAGAGCGGTATCGGTGGTACTGTGGCCTACACCACTGATGAGCTGGCCCAAGATACCGCCAACTCTGGCGATCCCGAGCAGTTCTATGTTAAAGCCGGTTATGCCTGGGACGCCTATGAAGTGGCCGCCGACTACACCAAAGCCCGTAACTACAACAACCCGGCTACCGGTGTGACCGCTGCGGCCAACACCAAGCTTGAAGCTGTAGGTGTAGGTGCCCAGTACAACATGGGTAACGGTGTGAGCCTTGCCGGTGCCTACCGCAACCTGAGCGCCGAGCGCACCGGTACCAGCCTTGAAGACATCGATCTCTTCCTGGCCAACCTGCGCGTGAAGTTCTAAGCTTTACTCTGTTTAAAGGGCCTGCGGGCCCTTTTTCATAAGTGTACCCCGTGTCCGTTTTTGATAGACAGAGGCACAACCAGACGGCAGGATGCGCGTATGGAATATCTCATGCTCTTGGCGGCTGACCCCGCCGTATGGGTAGCGTTGGCTACCTTGATCGTTATGGAAGTGGTGCTGGGGATCGATAACCTCATCTTCATTTCTATTCTCACCAACAAACTGCCGGTTGAGCAACGCGCCAAGGCCCGTCGGTACGGTATTGGCGCTGCGCTGGTCTTGCGCCTTGCCTTGCTGGGTACCATTGCACTCATTATGAAACTCACGACCCCGGTCTTTACGGTGCTGGGGAATGAATTTTCATGGAAAGACCTGATCCTGATCTCCGGCGGCCTTTTCCTTGTATGGAAGGCCACTAAGGAGATCCACCACAAGGTCGATCCGGAAGACCATGGGCCGACCGCGACCAATCAGGCCCTGAAAATTGGTTTTGCCGCCGTAATCGGTCAGATTCTGCTGCTGGACCTCGTGTTCTCTGTCGACAGCATCATCACCGCCGTAGGCATGACACCGCACATTCCGGTCATGGTGGTTGCCGTACTCGTGGCCGTGGGCAGCATGGCGCTGGCCGCCAAACCACTTTCGGAATTTGTGGAGCGTAACCCGACCATTGTGATGCTGGCGCTGGGCTTCTTGTTACTGATTGGAACGACCCTTATTGCTGAGGGCTTTGGCGCGCATGTACCCAAGGGCTATATTTATGCCGCCATGGCATTCTCGGGCCTTGTGGAAGGTTTGAACATGCTGGCACGACGCCGCACCAAGAAAGCTTAGTTCACATTGTTTCCGAGAGTTCGGAATGGGATTTAAGGGCCTGAGTGCCCTTTTCCTGTACCACGAGATAGGCGGGATTCGCAGGTGTGGCTTTGCGGGTGACGGACGTACCTTTGATGGTACGGGTTACGGCTTCGGTAAAGACTTCGGCGACCACGCCATGAGCCTGGTGGGCTCCCCAATTCCAAGTGACTGGTGTGCCCTCTGTAAAGGGTCTGACAACATGAGTACGCGAGGAGGGCATGAGGTGGCTTTCTTTACGTAAGGTGGATAATAGATTAATCATGGAAGATAGAGAAGGTTTCGAAGCTTGCAGAATCGTGCAAAACCCCGTATCAACAGCGCGGGGCACCCGTAGCTCAGCTGGATAGAGTACTTCCCTCCGAAGGAAGGGGTCATGCGTTCGAATCGCGTCGGGTGCGCCAGATTTTTCAAACCGTCACGTGATACTCATTGGTACACGTCGGATTCCCGTAGCTTTGGTGTAGCGACTTCAATCTGGCAATGTGGAGCACGTCTACGCAGTTAGAGCGACTATATTTTGAACCTATTGCAGTTTTGCGTGTTAGAAGCTGAGCGCCGTTTTGTATCAAGTACGATTGATGACCACTTGCGCTACCATGCCGCCCGGCTGAATGGCGAAGATGTCGGTTCGGCCTTGGAGCGCTTTGCATAAGGTGGCTGGTTAGGCCCTACGGTGCCTATAAGAATAACCCTTTGTGCTACCGAAACCTTACGGTATAGTAGCCCCGATTTTGATACAGACGAGGAAAGTGCCGACCATGACCAAGCTTGCCATCGACAGCCTAGAGCCGATGACCGACAAGCCCGCCAAAGAACGCGGCTACCCTGACAAATACGTGCCCACCGACAAGGAAGAATATATGGGCGCCAAGCAACTGGCTTATTTCCGCGACCTGTTGCTGGTGTGGCGCAAGGAGTTGGAACAGGGCAACCTTTCCACCATGCATGACCTGCGCGAGAACAGCGCCATTGAATCGGACCTGACCGACCAAGCCACCATCGAATATGAGCAAACCCTTGAACTGCGCAACCGCGACCGCGCCCGCAAGCTGATTTCGAAAATCGACGAAGCCCTTGACCGGATCCGTGAAGGCGAGTTCGGCTACTGCCAGGAAACCGGCGATCCGATCGGTATCGGTCGTCTGATGGCTCGTCCGATTGCGACCCTGAGCATTGAAGCCAAGCGTCGCCAGGAGAAAAAAGAAGTCAGCTACGCAGGTTAACCATACCGATTATGGCCCTGCCCCCCCTGGCTCCCATCCCCAACCTCCGGCGGTTACTCACCCCGGAGGAAATTTTGCTTTATACGGTGAAATTCCACCCCCTGCGGGGTTGGCCATGGCTGTTAGGCGCCCTCGCCTGCATGGGAGCAAGCTATATCTGGCCGTTGACCATTCTGCCGTGCGCCGTATTGGCGGTGATCTGGTACATTCCCTTCACCAGCAACGAAGTGGCCGTGACCAATAACCGGCTGCTGCTGCGGATCGGCCAGTTCAAGCTGCTGAGCGAAGCGATCGAAGACGAGAATCTTGTTCATTGGAAACTCGAACAAGGTATTTTGGGCGTCATGCTCCATACAGGCACGGTGATCTTACGCATCCGCTACCAAACCAGCGTCCGTGAAATCACGATTCCGTGGATCTGGCACCCGATCACGTTCCTTGAGTCTCTCCAAGCGCTCCAAGATGAAAAATTCCGCCCCGAGGAGACGCCCCGTGCCGCAAGCTGAACCGCACATGGATAGCCGCCCCAGCGAGATCCGCCTCAGCCCCGACAAGGGACTGCTGACGTTGAGTTGGCCGGACGGACATAAAGCCGGTTTGAGCGCGGAATATCTGCGTGTGGAAAGCCCCAGTGCTGAAGTCAAGGGCCATGGATTGGGTCAGGCCCGGTTGGTGAGTGGCAAGATTGCGGTAACCATTACAGGTTTGGAGCCGGTGGGCGCGTATGCATTGAAGATCGTCTTTTCCGACGGGCATAACACCGGACTTTATACGTGGGACTACCTGCGTGAGCTGGCGCAGGAACAGACAGAGCGCTGGAGCACTTATTTACGCGACCTTGAGCGCGCAAAGCTGACCCGTGAGGTAGCAGGCAAGCTGGTGTTACGCGCAAATTTGGCGTAGAGTCGGATTGTTTCCAAATAACCGGAGGATTGCAATGCGGGGTTTGGCCCTCTTTTTATTCGCTTGTGGCGTGATCGCAATCTCTGAGGCACAAGCTCAGACCGATTTGACGCCCGCCACGGCTGTGATGAAGCTCGAGATTCGCGATGCGCGTGCCGATGAAACGGCGGCGGGCGGTAGCAGCACTGTCAGCATGTTGTTGACCAACCCGACCGACATCACTCTGGAGTTGGTCGGCGCCAGTACACCACTGGCAAGCCAAACTCTGCTCCAGCGCTATGGCACCACCCGCGAGGGGTTGCTGCAAGTGGTACCGCAGCCGAAATTGCTCATCCCTGCCCGAGGCGAGGTGGTGATGGCACCCGGCGCTTTGGAAATCCAGCTAATTGGAGCTATAACCGAATTTAAACAGGGGTTAGAGCTACCGCTCACCCTCAAATTTGCAGACGGTACCACCCGGGTACTGCGCGTGACGATTCAAGGAGACCGATAATGAGTGATTCTGTATTTGCCATTGAGGCGAAAGGCCTTTTAAAGACCTATACACCGCGCGGTGGGGGGCCAGTTGTCGAGGCCGTGCGCGGCATTGATTTCAAGGTTGAAAAAGGTACCTGCACCGGTTTGCTAGGCCCTAATGGTGCGGGCAAGAGCACCACCATGAAGATGCTGATGGGACTGACCCAGCGCAGCGGTGGCGTGCTGGATATCTTTGGCCATGATGCCGCCCAGCTGAGCCGTGAAGAGCGGGTGCGGATTGCACTGGTACCGCAGGATGACAATCTTGACCCCGACCTGACCGTTGCGGAAAACCTGATGGTGTATGGCATGTTATTCGGTATCAGCCG
>QFOU01000065.1 GCA_003241595.1 Pseudomonas fluorescens | reverse complement strand
GCAAACATCAAACCGTAGAGCGCGGCATGGGTCAAATGCGCGGCAGCCTTCTGCCACAGCGGCATATGCGCGGGCAACATGGGTGCCGGATTGGTAAAGCGCCACAACAACCGCACAACAACCAGCATCAGAATGGTGAGACCAATGGATTTATGCCACTGGAACAGCTGGAACTTCAACGCTCCGAACTCAAGCGTTTCCATATAAAGGCCCATACACAGCATGCCGATGATACCCAGCGCCAGCACCCAATGCAGCAACTTGGCGGTTTTGGTATATGTCTCACGAGATTGCGGCATATTCTACATCCCTTGTTGGCTTCTTCTACGGGTCAGCCTATCATGCTCTCCAAAGCGATGCCAAGCCACATTACGAAAAACCCGAAAAACATCCGACATCATCCATGAAGTATTTCTTCGAGCGCCTGCTCCTCAGCCTCCCCCTCCTCTTCGGTGTCACCATCCTCTGCTTCGCCGTCATGCACTTGGCCCCGGGAGACCCCACCCAATTAATGGGCGATCTCGACCCCAAAGCCCATGCCAACGAAGCCATGCGCGAGTCCTACGGTCTGGACAAACCCATCTGGCAGCAATACCTTCATTGGGTCGGCAACCTCGCCCAAGGCAACCTCGGCAAAAGCCTGGCTCCCGATGCACGCCCCGTCTGGGATAAGATCGCCGAAGCCATGCCGCTCACTCTGTGGCTGAACGTCAGCGGCCTCTTCCTCGTCTTGCTCCCCAGCATCCCACTCGGCGTTTGGATAGCCTCCAAGCCCTATGGCTGGCGAGATGCCTCCACGACCCTCCTTCTCTACCTCGGCCTTGCCGCCCCCAGCGTCTGGCTGGCCCTGCTCGGCATGCAATATTTTGGTATCAACCTCGGCTGGGTGCCGCTCTCGGGCCTCAATAGCTTTGGCGCCGAAAACTGGCCCTTCTGGCAACGCGCACTCGATACCTTGCACCATCTTGCCCTGCCCCTTGCCGTCGGAATCATCGGTAGCTTGGCCGGTATCACCCGTTTCGTCCGCGGCAGCATGATCGAAACATTGCAACAGGATTACATCCTCACCGCCCGCGCCAAAGGCGCCACCCCACAGCGCGTCATGTTCCGCCATGCCCTCCGCAACGCCCTCCTGCCGCTCATTACTATATTAGGCCTCAGCGTCCCCGGTCTTATCGGTGGATCGGTCATTATGGAAAGCCTGTTCGCCCTCCCCGGCCTCGGCCAGACCTTCTTCAATGCGGTGATGATGCGCGACTACCCCACCATTATGGCCCTCCTCACCCTCGGTGCCATCCTCACCCTCCTGGGCAACCTGCTGGCCGACCTCGCCTACGCCGCCGCCGATCCCCGCATCACCCGCGACTAACCTTTCTAAGGCACAAAAATAACCCCGGCCACTACAGCCGGGGTTATTCATTAAGCATTACGCTGCCAGATAAGTTGTCGACTCACCCCGCAACTCTTCCAGAGCCCGCGCGCGCAGCTCGCGCACACGCTCCACTTTGGCCGTAGGCTTCACTTTCTCCAGAAAGAACAACCATTCTTCCGGAATATGACCCAGACCCCGCCACCGTTCAGCATGCAAAAACAGCATATCCGGTGCAGAAGGCTCCCATGGGGCTACCAACGGCCACATATCAGCTTGCCTCGGGGTCCGGTTGCCTTTCTTGTTATTACGCTCTTCCGAGGCCAGCAACGCATTCCACCATGTCCAGTTTTCACCTTCCTGACCGGAAGGATAAACATGATCCATGGTCGCCCGGTACAGCGGGTCGTCATGCGCCCACATCACCTCACGTCCCGAGTAATGACAGATATACTCGTCACGTATGGCAAGGTTGATAGGCGAGTACCGCACCGGTTTACCCGTCAGCACATTATGCAGAAAGTCCACGTTGTGGTTCATCCTGATAACGCTGGGCAACCGGTAAGGCTCTTGCTCACCCCTGAAGAGGTATCGGTCAGACCACGCAACCGGCTCGGCATGCTCACGCATGATCATACCGACAGTCGCCTTGGCATTGACCGAAGTCAGGGGGTAGGTCATCGGCTCTTCATGAGACCCGAGAACCAGCGTCGCATGACCATGCAGTCCGCTTTTCAGCATACTTCGGTCAAGTCCTGGGGAGGATTCAGGCATGTTAACACCTCGCAGAAAATCAAAATTGAGGGAGGATGATGCGCGACTTTCGTCATACGGATTAGAAACAACGCAGCCACATCGCGCAACCGCCTTGCTTATCTCATCAGCAGCGTTAAACTCGGGCCATGCTCACAGCCCTAAATTTCTTTAAGTCCCTCAGTGCATGGCGCGTTGCGGGCCTTACTCTCGTGGTACTGACCGTGCTCGCCGCCACTCTCGCCCCATGGCTCACTCCTTATGGCCCAAATGACCTCCATCTCTACGATGTTCTCCGCGAACCAAGCGCAAGCTTCCTCTTGGGTACCGATGGCCTCGGTCGCGACGTCCTTACCCGCTTGCTCTACGGCGCCCGCACCAGCCTCAGCGTCGGTCTGGTTGCCGTCGGCCTCGCCACCGGTCTGGGCATCCTCATCGGCACTGGCGCAGGCATGGGGCCAAAATGGCTGGATGGCTTCCTGATGCGCGCCACCGACGTCATGCTCTGCTTTCCCACTATCTTCCTCATTCTGGCCGTCATCGCGTTCCTCACCCCTTCTTTAATGAACGTCATGATCGTCATCGGCGCCACCGGCTGGATGGGCATCGCCCGCCTCGTCCGCGCCGAAGTCCTCTCCCTTCGTGGCCGCAGCTTTATCGAAGCCGCCACACTTGCCGGAACCCGCTCCACCCGCAAAGCCCTCCGCCACATCCTGCCCAACGCCCTTCCCCCCGTCATTACCAGCATGAGCCTCGGCCTCGCCGGCGCTATCCTTACCGAAGCCGGCCTCAGCTATCTGGGCCTCGGCGTTCAACCGCCCACAGCCAGTTGGGGTGCCATGCTGACCGAAGGTAAAGCCGTGATCGAAGCCGCGTGGTGGCTCATCACCTTCCCCGGCCTCGCCATTATCGTGGCTGTCCTCGGCTTCACCCTCCTCGCCGAAGGCGGTCGCCCCACCCGCTAGGCTTGAAATACCTTCCCCATCGGCCTATATAAACTCCATAACAAAATCTTATAATCTTTAAAAACAGGGTATCCCTCCTCTTAAATCTTAAGAAAAGGAACTCTCACATGCTGAATGAAACACGAATCGCTGAACTGAAGCGTGAACTTGCAGTACTCGAAAGAGTGCGCAACAAGAGCCTCTGCAGCGAAACGACTCTGAGCCAACTCGATACCGAAAAGATGGTAAAAACCATCAAAACGGAAATCGCACAGCTCGAACGCGCAGCCTGAACGGCCCTGATATCGAAACGCCCTCTAGCATGATGCTACAGGGCGCTTTCCATTTTTAGCCTAACCCAACTGAAGCGCCGCCAAGGCTTTGTACAGCGCACTGCTCTTCATCAGTTCATTATGCGAACCCACGGCCACAATCCGGCCCTTGTCCATCACCACAATGCGGTCGGCACTTTTCACGGTGGAAAGCCGGTGCGCAATCGTAATCACCGTCTTGCCCTTACCCACTTCCACTAATGCCTTCTGAATACCTGCTTCCGATTCACTATCCAAATGCGCCGTCGCTTCATCCAACAATAGTACAGGCGCCCCAGCCAGAATAGCCCGCGCAATGGCCAGTCTCTGCTTCTGCCCACCGGAAAGCTGGACACCCTTCTCACCCACTTGGGTATTCAAGCCTTTCGGCAACGCAGTTACAAATGCTTTGGCCTGCGCAGCATCCAGTGCCGCCCACATCTCAGCATCTGTTGCTTCAGGTTTGGAAAAACGTACATTATCGGCCACCGTCCCACTAAACAGCGGCGTATCCTGTGCCACCAACGCAAACTGCTTACGCAGCTCCATCAACGTAATGTCCCGCAAATCTACGCCATCAATACCAATTCCACCCGCGTTCACATCGTCCAAACGTAACAGTAACCGGAAGAGCGTCGATTTCCCCGCCCCGCTCGGCCCCACCACCGCAATGTGCTCACCAGCTTTAATACTCAGCTTAACACCATCTAACGCCGCCACATCCGGTCGTGCGGGGTACACATAGCGCACATTATCCAAAGTGATTTGGCGCCCACCTTTGGCCACAGGCAAAGCTTTGGCTTTTTTCGGCTCAACGATCAACGGCTTGGTATCCAAAATGGCGATTATACGCTCGGTCGCTCCCAACACCCCCTGCCATGCGGGCCAGAAATTGGTCACATTCCCTGCCGCATCCGCCAAAAATGCCAAATAGAGCAAAAACGCCATCATATCTCCCAGCGTCAGGGTGCCATCCATAACGCGCAAACCACCCAGCCACACCACACCGATGAGCGCCGAAAAACCAATCACCACATTCACGGCCACAAAGCCGCTGCGGGTCAGCGCCAGCTTATTGCCCAACACACGCATTTCATCGGTCTGGTCTAAAAAGCGCTGGCTCAATACCGGCTGCTGGTTGAATGCCAGAATG
Organism: Pseudomonas fluorescens; assembly: GCA_003241595.1. Lineage (GTDB taxonomy): Bacteria > Pseudomonadota > Alphaproteobacteria > UBA2136 > UBA6156 > UBA6156. The sequence continues at coordinate 2,398 of QFOU01000065.1, read as the reverse complement.
GTGCGAATATTCGTCACAGTCTCTTCGATCATCGCTCCATACAAGGCGATATTATCCTGCTGCTTGCGCACGTTCTTACGAATACGTTCACCTAAAAACTTGCCCATCAACCCGATAGGAGCACCCGCCAACAACAACAATAACGTCAAACTGGGACTGGTATAAAGCAGGGCCAGAATGGTGCCTACACCTAAAAACATCCCCCGCACCAACTGCGGAGCCGCTAAGCTCAAAAACTCACGGAACGCACCGGTGTCCGAGGTCAACCGCGACACGATCTCGCCCGAAGCCCGCGTTTCAAAGAACAGCACATCCTGCTTCAGCAAACTGTTGGTCAAACGGTTGCGCAATTCGCACAATACAGCGGTCGAACTGAACTGGATCAAACGCGTTCTTAAAAAGATACTCACCACCATGATGCACACGGTGCCAAACATCATGGCCGCCAATTTGGCCAATTGCGCCGTATCCCCGCTCTTAAGGGCGGTATCGAACATATGACGCAGGTACTGTGGCAAAGCCAGCATGGCCCCGGCAGTCACCACCAGCATCAAACTACCACCTAACAACGGCCAGAAATAAGGCCGTACCAATTCACGTAAAAAGCGCTGGGTTACCTTCGGAGAAGGCTTTTTGGCAGGGGGACGACTGCCCCGGAATCGAGATGAGATCACGCCAAGTTTGTACGCCCCAAACCGGCCTAAATCAAGCCTAACCTCGGCTTTACATCGTCCCCACCAAGATATACGATAACTTTTATAAATCGGGCCTTTTCGTACACGGAGCAACATCATGTCGCATCCATCCACCCCCCACAGACCCTACTCCTTCGACGCCGACGTCATTATAGAAGAACTCTACAACTGGCCGCTCTCTCTCAATTGCCTCTCGGATTCACATACCATTCAATATATAATGACAGGTATCCGCGATTGCTGCCTCTGCATCATTACCGATGGAAATATCTACCCGGAAAGTAAATGCATGCGCGATATGACGGTGTTCGAAGGCCTGATGAATCAACTCATTGCACTCGGCTACGTCCAACCCCATGTCATACGCAACTACAGCCGGCTCATGGAAGTCGCGATCCGCGCTACACTCTGCGATGAAAATCCCAAAGTGCTCCAGCGCCAATATAAACATCGGCTCGAAATGTTGCCGTATTTCGATTAACCTCTTTCAAAAGAACCGGCGCAAGCCGGTTTCTTTGTATCTACTCTGTATAATCCTCATCCTGAGACAAGCCCAGCGCCGTCACTGCCTGCCCCATGCTAAAGCCGCGCCGTAGCAAGAAATTGACCCTCTTGGCCTTTTCCTTCTGAAGCTCTTTCATAAACTCAACACCCGTCAACGCAGGGTCAGCGTCATTCCGCTCAGGCAAGGGTTTGGGGAAACGCCGCTTCACAAGCTTCGTCGCAGCCGCCAACCAGTCATGATGCTCGCTCACTTCTCCTAGAGCGCTGGCGGCAAGCCCTTTATCCACACCACTCAGGGCCAACTCTTGCTTAATACGCCCCTCACCCCACTTGCTGTGTTCGGCGCGCGTGCGGGCACGCGCACTGGCAAATCGGGCATCATTTACATAATTACGCCCTTTAAAATCGGCAACCAATGCCTCGGTCTCAGCTTTGCCATACCCCTTGGTACGCAACTTGCGCGTTAATTCAGCCACCGAATGCTCACGCTTAGCCACAATCGCCAACGCGTAATCCGCGATAGGCTTCAAGGGCTTGGTGGTGGCTTTAGGCTTAAAAAGTTGTTTTTCCATTGTATGCAGGGTAAGGTCTTTTTGTGTCTACCTCAACCCAGAAAGGAGAGGAACATGATTATATCGTCCGTTTTACTTATCATCATCACTCTCGCAACGTTCGTCTATTGCTTGCAATGCCTCCAGGCACTCACTGCTAAAGAGGCCCCCTGGGGCTGGATGTTCGCCGCAACGTTCTGCCTGCTCGTCGGCGCATTGGCCGTTACGCGCCTGCCACTCTCACTGCCCGCATCAGTCGGATGGTTTACAACCTCCTTCATCGCATTTCTCATGTTGTTGGGGAGCGGCTTCCTGCTTAACCTCGCCTACAACGCTAATAAAAAGCGACGCTATCCCTACTGATATCCATGTCCAAACATGAAAAGGCCCCCGCAGTGCGGGGGCTTCATCACGACAAGACTAGCCTTTGATCAAATGCCCCTCATCCATCCGCAACCGGATGTCGCACTTCGCCGCCAACTCCATATTGTGGGTCACGATAAGCGCACTCATGCCTTCGCTTTTGATAAGACCGAACAGCATATTCACCACGTCATCCGCCGTATGCGGGTCAAGGTTGCCGGTCGGCTCATCGGCCAACAACAACTTGGGCTTGTTCATCAACGCACGGGCAATGGCCACACGCTG
>QFOU01000002.1 GCA_003241595.1 Pseudomonas fluorescens | reverse complement strand
CCACCTTCTAAAGATTTCGCATCGCCAAGGCTGCTGACCGAAACATCAACGCGGCTACCCTGGCGGCTCAAGCTCGGCAGTTTGGCGGTTACCATCACGGCCGCCACGTTCTTGGTCTTGATCTGCGCAAGCGTATCCTTGGCGTTCACACCCAGGCGCTCCAACATGTTGGCCAGCGATTGGCGGGTGAACGGGATGCCGTTGGGGCTGTCGCCGGTACCGGCCAGACCCACGATTAAACCATAACCTACCAGTACGTTGTCACGTACCCCTTCAATGTCGGCAATATCTTTAATACGTGCTGGGGCGGCGGCGTGGGCGGGCAGGGGCAGCATCGGCATAACGGTAAGTACCGCCACCACGGCGAATTTCATTAAGTGGGTCAGGGTGCGCAGCATGGCGGTATCCTTGGTTCATTGCTCTCTCGCCCCTCTTAATGCAAACCCTGTGCCAAACCTTGCCGGCTCTCAAAAATCCATCCTTGGCACGCCCGTTGCATAAAGGAACGCGAACCAAGGAGAGACCCCAACATGGCCAACCTCAGCGAAGCCCTCACCAGCCGGATGAATTTCCTGATCGAACGTCAGGGCGTTGTCGCGGGCAACATCGCCAACGCCAACACCCCGGGGTATCTCAGCCGCGACCTCGTCGCCAAAAAACCGAACGCCGCCAACAGCAGCTTCGGTATGGCCGTCACCAACGCCCAGCACATGGCTGGCACACCCGCTCCGTCGGCGCAGGGCACAATCACGGAAGACGCCCGCTTCATCCAACACAACGGCAACAGCGTCCGTATCGACGAAGAAATGCTGAAGCAGACCGATATCCAACTCAACTACCGCATGATGACCGAGATCTACACCAAGCAGGTCGCCATGCAAAAAACCGCCCTTGGCCAACGCTAATCATAAAATTCAGTAAGCAGGAGTAACTCTCATGGATATGTTACAGAGCATTAACACCAGCGCCTCGGGTATGTTTGCCCAAAGCATGCGGATGAAGGTGGCCTCCGAGAACATCGCTAACGCCGACAGCGTGCAAAACGCCCAAGGTACAGGCCCCTACCGCGCCAAGCAGGTGGTATTCCAAACGGTGCTCAACCGCGCCACCGGCCAGATGGATGTGAAAGCCCGCACGCAGGAAGATATGACTACCCCCATGAACGTGGTCTACAATCCGGGCAGCGATATGGCCGACGCCCGTGGCTTCGTCACCATGCCTAACGTCAATGGCACGCTCGAAAATATCAACATGCGCGAAGCTCAACGCAGCTACGAAGCCAATATGGCCGCCATCACCACTGCGCGCGAAATGGCGACCCGCACCTTCGATATGCTCCGCTAGACAATCATCAGATAACCGAATACTCTGCGCCTCAACAATAAGGACGCCCGACCATGGAACTCGCAAAAGCCGGACAATCGCTGATCGGAAGCATCGGTGGCGTAGGTGGTATCGCCAAGCCAGAAGCGAATGCCATGGGCACCTTCGGCGACGTGCTCAAAGGCGTCATCAATCAAACGGTCGATGCCCAACACAACGCCAACCAGCTCAGCATGGCCGCCGCCAATGGCGAGAATGTGGCCCTGCAGGATGTCGTGCAAGCCGTCAGCAAGGCCGAGCTGACTCTCAATACGCTGGTCACCGTCCGCGACCGCGCCGTCGAGGCCTACCAGCAGATCATGCAGATGCCTGTCTAAGCGTTCAGCAGACTCAAGACAATTCGCCTGCAACGGTGCTAGATTCAGCGCCATGACACCCGAGATCGTGACCACCATCGGCCGTGAGGCTATGCTGACCCTGCTGTGGGTCAGTGCACCGACCATGCTGGTCGCGTTGTTCGTCGGGTTGGGGATTGCGCTGGTGCAGGCGCTTACCAGTATTCAGGAGGTCACGCTGACCTTCGTACCCAAGATCATTCTGGTGTTTGCGGTGCTGCTGGTGACCATGCCCTTTATTGCCAGCGAACTCCAGCAGTTCACCGAAGATCTCTACGCCCGCATCGTCCAGCCGGAAGCCACGCCGGTACTGGGTACGGGTGCTTAGTCCTAGGCCATGGGCGGCCTTCCGTTAACCGAGTTCCTCTCCACCGTTCTGGTGTTTCCGTTCTTTTTACTGCTGGCCCGCGTGGGGGCTGCGGTGATGGTGTTCCCCGCGATCTCCGACCCCAGCATTAACATCCGCGCGCGCTTGCTGGTGGTATTCGGTATCAGCTTCATCCTCTTTCCGCTGCTGTCTCCCACACTTCCCCTGTTGCCGCCCCGTACCGGCGACATGCTGCTGCTCATGTTCGGAGAACTGGTCATAGGTGTGATGCTGGGCCTTGGCGCGCGCCTGATGATGGCCGCCATGAGCTTTGCCGGAGAGCTCATCGCCTTCCTTGCGGGTTTTCAAAGTGCCAGCTTGTTCGATCCCCAAACCGCCACCAGCACCGGAGCCCCAACTGTCTTCCTGACGCTCTGCGCCAGTGTGGTTATGCTGGGCTTGGGGCTGCACCACCAGCTGATTAACGCGATCGTCGAAAGCTATGGGGTCTTCCGCCCCGGCGTATTGCCGGAGGTCGGGGATATCGCGCTCGCCTATGTCGAGATGATGAGCATTATCATGAAGCTTGGTCTGCAATTGGCGGCGCCGGTGGTGGTGGCAGGGGTCTTGGCCAACGCCCTGTTCGGAGTACTGAACAAGCTAGTCCCCCAGTTGCAAACTTTCTTCGTCAGCGTTCCCGTCAGTATGGCGATTAGTCTTCTGATTATTGCGGGCGGCCTTGGTACCATGTTGCAGTTGTGGGTTGTGGCAACTCAGGCTAAACTCACGCTGTTTCAGGTTGAAGAGGGAGCTGAATAAGTATGGTATTCGATATCAAAAGCCTGGGCGGCCTGCGTGGTGCCGATAAAACCAAGTCCAAGGCCAAAACCGGCGCTACCGGCGGCCCCAGCTTCGCCGATATGCTGGATGAAGCGCAAGACAGCGGCGCTGCCGAAAACGCATCTCCGCTCGCGCCTAACTTTGCCGTCCCCGGCGGCTTTGTACCGATCGAGGACGAGCTGCCGCGCGATGCAAAGGGGCAGGCCAGAGAGCTGCTGAATACGCTGAAAACGCTGGCGGAAGATGCGCTTTCCGGCAGTCCTACAGCCACACTCGATCGCCTTGAAGCGCTCACCCGTCAGGTTGATGAATCGACTCTTACTGCCGATCAAAAGCAGGCGCTGGATGAGGCGCGGACACGTGCTGCCGTAGAGTTGGCTAAAATCAAAGGCTAAGCCAACAGGTCAGGAATCTTCCCTTAAAATGGCGGAAATGTCCGATATTCTAGCCTGTCACCCCTGACACCCCCTCAATCCCGCACTCAGCTTAAACTTGGGCCGGAATAGCAACGGCTCACCATTGTGCCCTGCCGTATAAACCGGTATGCTGCGCCAGAAAGGAACCCATTCTAATGCTGCTTATCACCCGCCGGTCCGGAGAGGCCATCGTTATCAACGGTACCATCGAGGTGAAGGTGTTGGAAGTGAAGAGCGGACGTGTGAAGCTTGGGTTCGAATATCCGGTCGGCAGTACCGTCTTTCGCAAGGAGCTCTTTGCCAAGATTCAGGACGAGAACAAAGCAGCCGCCCTGGCCGTGGATTCGGCCGTATCCGGCGCCGATATCGACGTTCTGGGCAAAGTGGTACGGAACTTGCAACAAGCGGGAAGGGGCAAGGGCGATATCGCTCACGCCAAAACCAAACCGAACCAGGACGTAGGCCATGACGCGCACAACCGAAACCACGACGACCTCGACAACCAACGCTAACCTCAACGAAAACCACGGAGCCGCAATGATGAGCGAACCCATGCATTCCGACGTCAGCCACAAGGATGGCGCAACCCTCAGCTTCAACACCCGCTTCGGTCCTGTTGAGCTGCGCGAAGATCGTCTTCTGGAATTCCCCCAAGGTCTGTTTGGTTTCCGCGAATGCACCCAGTTCGGTCTGGCCAAACTGCCCAGCGTGGATAATTCGCCGCTGATGCTGCTGCAATGTGTCAACCAGCCGTCGATCGCCTTCTTGGTGGCCGATCCCTCGCAACTGGGCGTCGATCTCACCGCCACCGATATCTCGGAAGCGTTGGCCGAAACCCACATGCCGCAGTCCGATACCCAGTTCCTGACCATCCTGACCCTCTACGATCAGGGTGACAGCTACTATCTCACGGCAAACCTCAAGGCACCGGTGCTGATCGACAGCTCCAGCCGCAAGGGTACCCAGTTCATCTTCAGCAACAAGAGCTACAGCACCCAGCACAAGCTCTAAGCCAGAAGTAAACTTCAAAAAGGCACCTGCGGGTGCCTTTTTTGCATGAGTTTTGCAAAGGTGTTGCGAACTCACCCAGTGGGGATACTCAATTCACAAATCCCTATTATTATTGAGGCAATTCCCCTTGCAGGGGGTGTAGGGGTGGGATAATTTCAGCCATTGGTAACAACGGCAGCTTAAGCAACGCCCCCGATAAAGGTCATACAATGTCTACCCGCGCCCCTCATTCCACCCCCGATACCTCGGTAACTGCAAACGGAGACGACGAAGCCCCGCTGGGCGATGTCGATGCCGAACGTCGTGCTCTGCTCGTCAACGCCACTACGGCCTTCGGCCTCGCCGGTGCCGCGTGCGTGGCTTTGCCGTTTATCCAGAGCATGAATCCCAACCGCGCCGTCAAAGCGATGGCCACCATCGACGTCAACATTTCCGAAATTCCGGAAGGCGAAGCCAAAACCTTCCTCTGGCAAGGTAAGCCCGTCTTCGTCTGGCACCGCAACGCCGCCCAGATCGAAGAGGCCCGCAAAGGTGATGCCACTGCCACCCTCGACCCCGCCAACGATGCCGATCGTGTCCAAAAGGCCGAATGGCTGGTCGTCATGGGTGTCTGCACCCACTTGGGCTGCGTGCCCATGCGCGGCGGCGAGCACGGCGGCTGGCGCTGCCCCTGCCACGGCAGCCAGTTCGATGATTCAGGCCGCGTGCGCCAAGGCCCCGCCGGTAAAAACCTCGAGGTTCCGCCCTATCGCTTCCTCGACGATAACACCATCCGCATCGGTTAATTCACAAGGTAACTCCGCATGAGCCACGATATTACGCCCCAGCCGGTCGAACAGGATATCCGCAACACCTACCGCTGGTTCGACGACCGCCTGCCCATCCTCTCCCTCGTCAAAAACGCACTGGTGGTCTACCCCACTCCGCGTAACCTGAACTATATGTGGAATTTCGGCAGCCTCGCCGGTATTGCGTTGGTTCTTCAAATCCTCACCGGTATCTTTTTGGCCATGCACTACAAGCCGGATGTCGGTCTGGCCTTCGGTAGCATCCAGCACATCATGCGCAATGTGGAATGGGGTTGGCTCATTCGTAATATGCACATGGTGGGCGCCAGCTTCTTCTTCATTGTGGTCTATATCCACATGGCTCGCGGCCTCTACTACGGCAGTTACAAATCCCCGCGGGAAGTCCTCTGGGGTCTCGGTGTCGTCATCTTCCTGCTGATGATGGCGACCGGCTTCTTGGGCTACGTCCTGCCATGGGGCCAAATGAGCTATTGGGGCGCCACCGTCATTACCAACCTCCTATCGGTCATTCCCTTCATTGGCGATAAGATCGTCGTCTGGCTCTGGGGTGGTTACTCGGTTGGAGACCCCACCCTCAACCGCTTCTTCGCCTTGCACTTCGTACTGCCGTTCGTCATTGTCGGCGTCGTCATCCTGCACATCTGGGCCCTGCACCAGCACAAGTCGAATAACCCGGCCGGCATCGACCTGAAGAAGGCGGAAGATTACATTCCGTTCCACCCCTACTACACCATCAAGGATATGTTCGGTCTCGGCGTCTATCTGATTCCCTTCACCTTCATGGTGTTCTTCGCACCGGAATATCTGGGCCACACCGATAACAATATCCCGGCCGACCCACTGGTGACCCCCGCGCACATCGTGCCGGAGTGGTACTTCCTGCCCTTCTACGCCATCCTGCGCGCCATCCCTATTAAGGAACTCGGCGTGGTCGCCATGTTCGGCAGTATCTTGGTGCTGTTCGTGTTGCCGTGGCTGGATCGCCACCCGGTACGCTCGGCCCGCTTCCGCCCCATCTACAAGCAGGTGTACTGGCTGTTCATCCTCAACTTCGTGCTGCTCGGCTGGTGCGGCATGATGCCGCCGGAAGGTATCTATGTGGTCATCGCCCGTACCGCCACTGCCTTCTACTTCGGCTTCTTCGCCCTGCTGCCTCTCCTCAGCAAGTACGAAAAAGCTAAACCACTTCCTGCAACCATCTAACCGGAGCCGAGACCATGATGCGTATCCTCACTCTTCTCACTCTCGTCCTCCTGCCGCTGGCAGCCTCAGCGTCCGAAGGCGTCAAGGTACCCGAGCAAAAATGGATCTTCGAGGGCCTCAAAGGCACCTACGATAAAAACGAACTGCTGCGCGGCTACACCGTTGCCACCCAGGTCTGTATGGCCTGCCACAGCTTCAAGTATGTGTCTCACCGCGATATGATGCGCGCGGGCTTCACCGAAGCCGAGGTGCAAACCCTCGCCAAAGCGCTCAACATGACCATCGACCAGAAGCTGCTGACCGCGCAGGACGATGCCACCGCCATCGAAACTTTCGGTAAAATTCCGCCGGATCTGTCGCTCATGAACAAGGCCCGCGCCGGTCTCGCCGACTACACCTACGCGGTGCTCACCGGCTATCATGGTACGGAAGAAGAGATCCACCACGCCTTCCCCAAAGGCCTCCCCCCGGGTGCCTCCTATAACAAATACTTCCCCGGCCACGCCATCGCCATGCCAGCTCCACTTACGGGGCCGGATATGGTCACCTACCACGATGGCAAAGCTGCTACCGTCGAGCAAATGGCCCATGACGTTACCACCTTCATGCAATGGACCGCCGAGCCGGAGCGCATCGAACGCCAGCGCCTCGGCCTCTTCGTGCTGCTCTACCTCGTCATTCTCACCGCACTGCTCTACGCCAGCAAGCGCACCATCTGGAAAGACGTGAAAGGCCATTAGCCTGTCCTAACAAAAAGGGCACCCACAGGTGCCCTTTACCATTTTTATGGTATAAAGCGATATGACCCAACTCCGTATCGCCTCCATCAATATCGAGCGCTCCAAGCACCTCCACCGCGTGGAAACCTTCCTCAAAACCATCAAGCCGGATGTTCTCTGCCTCCAGGAACTCTGTGCGAAGGATATCCCATTCATTGAGGATCTCATCGGCAATAAACTGCATTACGCCCCCATGTGCCTGCACCCCGCGGAAGTCGAGCTCGACACTATAGGCATCGGTCTCATCAGCTGGACAAATTTGGAGGATGTTTCCACCACTTACTACCATGGCACCGGCCAGAATATCCGCGAGATCGAATTTATCGAAGACCGCGGTCACCGTATGGCAGATAACAACAGTGTTGATAACGCCATTATCGCCGGTACCTGTCAGGGCTTCCGTATCGCCACCACACACCTCAATGTCACGCGCAAAGGCGAGGCGTCCGCTTTCCAGCTCGCGTCCGCCGCAAAACTGATCAAGGTGGCCGAAGCCGAGGCTCAAACCTACGGCGGCATTCTCCTGTGCGGAGACTTTAACGCCCCGCGCGGCAACGCCACCTTCAGCCTTCTGGCCGAACATTTTATCGACGGCGTGCCTGCCCACTACACCACCAGTATCGATGGTTCCCTCCACCGCGCAGGCCATATCGAACTGATGGTCGACGGCCTCTTCCATACACCATCTTACCAACTACAAAACGCCAAACTGCACACCGGCGTCTCCGACCACTGCGCCCTCACTACAACGTTGCTTAAGGCCTAACTATTCAGGTACGAATTCCAACGCCACACCATTCAAACAATGGCGCAAACCGGTTGGGGCAGGGCCATCTTCAAACACATGCCCAAGGTGCCCGTCGCACCGCGCACAATGGATCTCCGTCCGCACCATCCCCCAACTCCGGTCGATGGTTTCCTCAATCGCATCCGGCGTCACCGGCCGCGTAAAACTTGGCCAGCCACTCGTGCTGAGGAATTTGTCCTTGCTGGAAAAGAGAGGCGATCCACACGCCGCACACACATAAACACCTTCGCGGTTCTCGGGGTGCAACTCACTACAAAACGCAGCTTCGGTGCCATGCCCGCGCATCACGCGGTACTGCTCATCGGTCAGCCGCTCTTTCCACTCTGCCTCGGTTAAATGAAGTTTTTCCATCATCACGTCCTCCGTCTTGTTATCCCGCTTTTATACTCTACACCCTCTGTCAAGCCTCGCCTAAATCAAGAAAATGCAACAAGCGCTTTACACACTTCATCCTTTTTGGAAGAATAAGACGGTTGTTGTAAATCTTAACTCTAAAAACCACAGAGGCGAAGAACATGACAGAGACACCCAATAACCTTGATCCTCTCACAGCCGACGCTGCCCGCTTCCAGAAGCTATCGAGCGATCCTGTCGAACAAATATCTCCGAAACCCACACGCGGTTTCGCCCACCTCAACTCCGCAGAAATGGTTGCAGAACCACCAGTTCAAGCACGGTCCATCGGTAAGCCGTCATGCGGCTGGACGACGCCCAAAATCTACAATATCAACGAGGCGATGATGCTCCTGTAACGGAGCCGACCGTTGAACGATCCACCACAAAGAAGCAGGGCGCCCCAGGCGCCCTTTTTCGTTATTTACTCTCGCGGAATAACTCGTACAGCATCACACCGGTCGCAATGGCCAGGTTGAGGCTCTCCGCCCCGCCCCGCATGGCGATCCTGGTCAGCACGTCACAGGCCTCGGCCATATCATCGCTCAGACCGCTCTGCTCGGTGCCCATCGCCAGAAGCAGGCCACGCCCATTCCGCAAACCGGCCACTTCCCGATAATCCGTCTTCGTGCGCAAATGCGTGCCCACCATCATCGCTCCACTTTGGTCTTTCCACCTAAAGAACGGCTCATGTCCGGTGATTACAACCGGCACATGGAAGATGCTGCCCATCGTCGCCCGCAGCGTCTCCGGCGCCCACACATCGGTGCTCGGGCCGACCAAGATCACACCCTTCGCCCCCACCGCATCCACGGTCCGAATCACAGTCCCCAAATTCCCCGGATCCCGCACTTCCTCCAATACCACCCACACATCGTGGCCCACCTTCACATCCGCCAACGGCAGGGTTTTCTGCTTGAACACCCCGATAACCCCCTGCGGATTATCCTTCCGCACCAGCTTTTCTAAAATCGCACCGGTCACGGCAAACGCCTGCTTGGTGGCTTGCAGGGCCTGATCGAACACCTGCTGCCCGCCATGCTGATACGTACCACCGTCCTTGAACACCAGCATATCCAGTTCCCAACCGGCTTCCACCCCAAAGCCCACCAGCTGCAAACCTTCGGCCACAAACAGGCCGCTGTCTATGCGCGCCTTCTTCTGGGCCAGCGCCGCAATGGCCTTCACCTTAGGGTTGGCAAGGGATGTAATTTGTTCAATGCGTGCCATTACTTGCCGCTCCAACGGGCCCACATGGAATTGGTAAAGCCGCGCCCAAACTTGTCATCGCTCACAAACTCACCTACGGTCACTTCTCCCTTGGGCATGGTTTCCTTCAGCATAGTGCCAAGCGCCACACTCGAAATCCGCAGCGCATACGCCGTCATCCACACATGACCGTTCGGCGCAGCAATTTTGGAAATATTTTCCAACAACCCGGGCATCCCGGCAAAGAAATCCCACCGCTCGCCATCCGGCCCGCGGCCATACTTCGGCGGGTCCATCAGAATGATGTCGTAGGTCTTGCCCCGCCGCACTTCACGCGCCACAAACGCCAAGCAGTCATCCAGCATCCAGCGGATCTTCACCTTGTCCGTGAGGCGGTTCAATTCCAGATTTTCCTTACCGTAATTGATGGCTTTCTTGCTCGCATCCACGTGGGTCACTTCGGCTCCCGCACGCGCCGCCACCATGCTTGCGACACCGGTGTAACCGAACAGGTTGAGCACGGTCATGCCGGGCTTGATGGTTTGCTCCAGCCAGTCCCACTGCGGGGATTGGTCAGGGAAACACCCAAGGTGCCGGAAGGGCGTTAACCGTCCGAAAAAGTCGAGGTCCTTATACGTCACCGGCCACGCCTCAGGCACGCCCTTGGCAATTTCCCAGTTCCCACTATCGCCATCTTCATCATTCGCTTTGGGCGCAAAGACGGCAACGGCCTTTTTCCATTCCGCCTCCGGCAATTTCGGAGCCCACACGGCCTGCGGCTCAGGGCGGTTGGAGATCACTTCACCCAAGCGCTCCAACTTACGGCCATGCCCGCTGTCCAGCAGCTCGTAGTCCACATGGCAAGGGGTCAGTAATACGGGGGCGGTCATCTTTGTCATCTTAAGCCTTACTTCTTGTCAGCCAGTTGTCGCACAAAATCATCCACCTGTCGCGCCTCGGTGAAGTGATGGAAGGTCACATGTAGATTCGCCGCCGCCACCTCCAACCAAATGCCCTGATGGCTCGGCGGCGCACTCAAAACCCATTTCAAAAACGTCCAGGGCAGGGGTTCAATACAGCCTTCCGGCAGGTCGTGGCGTGTATTGCCGCGGTTGCGCCACCAGCGCCGGAACACGCGGAACAGGCACTTCCATAAAGGAAGATCGATCAGGATGAGCGTATCCGCCTTACCGACGCGGGCCGGCAGGCTCTTGATGTAGTTTCCGTCCACAACCCAGCGCTCGCCATCTAAAACGGCATCCATATCGCGCTCAAAATCCGCTTGGTCACGCCGCACCCACCCCGCCGTCCACGCCAGCATGTCGAGGTGAGTCGCCGGTAACCCACAAATCTTCGAAATCTTCATTCCCAACGTGGTCTTCCCCACGCCGCTGGTACCCACAATCAAAACACGTTGCATTATAAAGTCTTCATCCATTGGTTTAAGGCGCGGCGCGAAGTAAAAACGCGGGCCTTGTCACCCATATTTGCCATTTCCAAAACCCAGTTAGGCCGATTGTTGGCATGCCAGTTCCACACCCATGCAATAAAGCTCAAGGGCAATTGCTCGGGGCTGCCTTCAGGCAAATCTGGGCGTTTACGAATGCCTAGATGATGGAATGCCCAGCGCTTTACTACCTGCCAGATAGCAAACAAGCGGCCGTAATCTAAAAAGATAACAATATCCGCACGTTCCCGCAAAGCAGCGCTAGCCTTGCGATAATTGCCATCAACAACCCATTTGTCCTGCGCAGCAATCGCATCAAAATCTCGCTTTACCTCGTCAAGGGGCCGCGCGACCCATCCGGCCGAATGATAGATGTTATCCAAATGATGATACGGCAGGTTAAAACGGTGCCCCAGAAAGCGCGAAAGGGTGCTTTTTCCAGCACCCGAAATCCCAACGATCATAATGCGCTGCATCAAAAAAATGGCTCTTACGCATTCACCCGGAAGTTCATCAGATCGCCGTCCTTCACAAGGTATTCCTTGCCTTCCACACGCATCTTACCGGCTTCCTTGGCACCGGCCTCACCCTTGCAGGCGATGAAGTCGTCATAGGCAATGGTCTCGGCACGAATGAAGCCCTTGATGAAGTCGGTGTGAATGACACCCGCAGCTTCTGGCGCTAATGCACCCTTGCGCACGGTCCATGCACGTACTTCCTGCACACCGGCCGTAAAGTAAGTTAGCAGGCCCAGCAGTTCATAACCGGCACGGATCAACTTGTTCAGTGCAGGCTCTTCCAAGCCGAGGGCGCTCATGAATTCGGTACGGCCTTCCTCATCCAATTGTGCGATCTGGCTCTCAATTTCCGCCGCGATCACCACGCAGCTCGCACCGTTGGCTTTGGCAAATTCTTCAACCTTGCGGCTCAATTCATTGCCGGTGGCGGCCTCATCTTCACCTACGTTCGCTACGTACAGCACCGGCTTGCCGGTCAGCAGGGATTTGTAGATGGGGTGGCTGCGGTCCACACCCTGCACGGTGCGTGCGGGGTTGCCGGCATGCAGCGCGTCAAGGATGGGCTTTAGAATGGCCATTTCCTCAATCGAGGCTTTGTCCTGGTTCTTGGCCTTCTTCTCCACGTTGGCGATGCGCTTTTCCACGCTCGCCATGTCGGCCAGCATCAGTTCGGTCTCAATCACGTCAATATCGCGCAACGGGTCAACGCTGCCGGAGACGTGGGTCACTTCACCCTCAAAGCAGCGCACAACGTGAGCGATGGCCTCGGTCTCACGGATGTTGGCCAAAAATTGGTTCCCCAAACCTTCGCCCTTACTGGCACCTGCCACCAAACCGGCGATGTCCACAAACTCAAGGCTGGTCGGCACAATTTTATTCGGCTTCACAATTGCGGCCAGCGCGTCCAAACGCGCATCCGGCACGGCCACGCGGCCGACATTCGGCTCAATGGTGCAGAACGGAAAGTTCGCGGCCTGCGCGGCTGCGGTCTGCGTTAAAGCATTGAAGAGCGTGCTCTTCCCAACATTCGGTAACCCGACAATTCCACAAGAAAATCCCATAGAAATGGGTTTACGCAACTCCACCGAGTTTGGCAAGCTCCGCCTGAGGATTTCCCAGAATTTCAGGCATCTTATCGGCCATCTGGCCAAGTCGCTTTTCTACCACCGGTACTTCATCCGCACCAAATGCATGCAACACGTAGTCGCTCACCTGTGCTTTGTGCGCGGGGCGGTCGATCCCGAACCGGATGCGCCCGTAGTTCGGCGTTCCCAGTGTCGCGGTAATGCTCTTCAAACCATTGTGTCCCGCATCGCCGCCACCGATCTTCCAGCGCAACGCGCCCAAAGCCAGGTCCAACTCGTCATGCACAACTACGATATCCGCCGGCGCAATTTTATAGAACGCCGCGGCGGCCTGCACACTGCCACCGCTCAGGTTCATGAAGGTCTGCGGCATTAGCAGCACCACATCCTCACCACCCACCTTACCCTTGCAGCTCAGTCCTTTGAATTTGGCGGTCATGTTCGGCATGTCAAACCGGCGACGCACGGCGTCCACCAGCATGAAGCCAACATTATGCCGCGTATCTTCATACGCGGCACCGGGGTTACCTAGACCAACAAGAAGTTTCATGCGCCGTTAGATGGAACCCGAGCTGAAGTCGATCTGGTTGCCACCGAATGAGTTGATGTTCTCGTAGCTGCCGCGGCTCGGGTAAGGCTCACCCATGTTGTTGCGGTAACGTGCTTCCATTTCGGCATCGGTCAGATTGGTGCTAGTATGGTTGCTACTGCCGCAGCCCAATTGTTTAAATTTGCTACGGTAATTGACCTCTTTTGTAATTCCAGCCTCTTTAAAGAGAGTGGCCAACCCCTCAAGGCTGGATTCAATCAGGCTGGGCAGGGCGGTCATCAATGCGCCCACGATGATCAACGGAATGACCGCAATCGGCTTGGCACCTTGGATCATGGCCCACAAGCCAAGGAAGACAAGGATCAAACCCAGAATGATACCCAGGTTGCCACCCATCAACGAGTACACCGAGCAGTACAGGTTGGTTGCCAGCGCTTTACTGAGTGCACCGTCCGAGGTTCCGGGGGCCGAGACTTGTTCTGCTAGAACAGGCAACGCCATCAGCACCATGGCAAGGGTGCACAAAACCAGTCCGCGGGGGGATGCAAACATTCTCATGCGAATAATATAGGGCGGAGTTGGCGCTTACGCTACCCCCGGCGTACCGGGAACACCCTTGCTGGTGCTGTATTGCACTCTGAACTTGCGCTCGGGGTTGAGTAATGCCTGTACGGTTTTGGCGGCTACGGCGGCTTCCGCGAATCCGGTGAGGATCAGCGCCACCTTACCTTCATATCCGGCCATGTCGCCGATGCACAACAGTCCGCGACGGTTGGTCATCATGGTGGCGCGGTCAACGGGTACAATACCGCGTTCCAACCCCAGGCCCCACTCCGCCATGGGGCCGACATTCGGTGCCAAGCCAAAGCAGCATACCAGTTGGGTGGCCTCAAGCATGGTCTCTTGGCCATCCAGATCGGCAATAACCACGTGGCTCAACCGACTATTCTCGCCCTCAAGGCGATGCAGTTGCGTCGGCGTGTGCAGCGTGATTTTACCCTCTGCCACCAAGGCCTTCATCTCAGCCACGGTCGCTTCGGCGGCTCTGAAATCTGCGCGGCGGTGAATGACATGCACATGGTTCGCAATATGTGCCAGCTCCACTGCCCAATCCACGGCACTGTCGCCACCACCGGCCAATACCACGTTCTGTCCGGCCAATTCATGCTTTTTGGTAATGGCGTAACGCACGCTGTGTGTGGCTTCAAAGTCTGCCAGATTGTCCAGTTGGGTAGGTTTGCGAGGCGTGAACATCCCGCCACCACCGGCAATCACCACCGCGCGCGTCGTTACGGTATGGCTGGCCGAGGTCAGGGTGAACACGCCCTCCGTTTCGGTCAGGTTGGTCACTGGCTGCCCCATCAGATAGACCGGCTCGTACGGGGCACATTGGGCCGCCAGCTTGTCCACCAGCTCACCGGCCAGAATACTCGGATGCCCCGGCACGTCATAAATGGGCTTTTCAGGGTAAAGCGCCGCCAATTGGCCTCCAATCTGGGGCAGGGCATCCATCACCACGGCCTTGTAGCCCAGAAAACCCGCCTCAAACACCATGAAGAGACCGCTCGGGCCGGCGCCAATGATAGCGACATCTGCTGCCACATGGGTGGTGGCAGGCGTGTCAGACGTTTCTGTGGCCATAATTGTCACATCTAAATTAGGATTATTTGCCGAATTGCTCATACAACCGTCATAGCCCGCTTGACCAATTCCTGCAATCCCACGCAGAGTAGGGGTATGAAGACAACGTTCCTGCTTTGCATGGTCGCCGCCCTCGCGTTCGGCCTTTCCGCCTGTGGTCAACGGGTTCATCCCAAACAACCGGAAGGGAAGATTATTCCCTCCAACCAGTACTAGGCGCACGCAAACTTTCCGTTGTCGTTAAGAAGATAAGGATTCCACATTCCATGGCCCACATGAAGCCCAAGAACAAAGCCGACTATAAGTTCAACTATGCCTACTACCCGGGCTGTGCGGCGAAACAAATTCAAAAGGAAGCCGACTGGTCGGCCCAGGCCATCGCCGAGCAACTCAACATCGGCCTGCACGACATGCCTGCCGCCACCTGCTGCGGCGCCGGTAACCTGCAGGAGCACGATCTCGCCGCCGCTCTGGCCATCAACGCCCGTATTTTCTCCGAAGCCGAGGAAATGGGCATGGATATCGTCACCATCTGCAACACCTGCCTGCAAACCTTCAGCTTCGCCAACCACCGTTTTAAAAACGAGCCGGAGCTGCTGGAAAAGATTAACGCCGTCCTTATCAAAGCTGGCGTTCGCCCCTACGGCGGTACTATCGACGTTAAACACCTCATCTGGGTGCTGGTCGATGACATCGGCGAAGAGCGTCTCAAATCTCACCTCAAGAACCCCCTCAACGGCCTGCGCGTCGCCCCGTTCTACGGCTGCCACGCCATGCGCCCGAATGAGGTGTTTGAGGGCCGCGGCGGTACCATCAACGGCCCGCGCTACCTCGAGTCCCTGATCGCCACCTTGGGAGGCGACAGCGTAGACTACTTCGGTAAGGATAAATGCTGCGGCTTCCACTACATGCTGGCCAACGAGAAGGACTTCCTCAAAATGTCCGGCGGCCACTCCCTGCAAGCCAAACAAGCGGGCGCCGAGATCATGGTCAGCCCTTGCACCCTGTGCGACTTCGCTTTGGGCGCCTACCAGGCCCGCTCCGAAAAAGCCATGGGCACCAAAATCGACCTGCCCGAAATGAACATCGCCCAATTGGTCGGTGCGGCCTTTGGTCTGGATAAGAAAACACTCGGCTTTAACCGCCTGAATATCGATCCGACCGAAGCCTTCAAGGCGCACAACGTCGCGTTGTAATTGCAGCGCTTAATCGCAACGCACCGGCCTCGCGCCGGTGTATTTTTTTAGATATCGTGGCGAAATGAAAAAGCTCTCCCTGCTGTTCCTCACCCTGATATCCGCCTGTACCGCCAACCCTGCCACCGGTGGCTATAACTTCAGCCTCGTCAGCAAATCAGAAGAACGCGCCATCGGCGAATCCGCCGCCAGCTTCGCGCTTAAAACCGATGGCCTTTACCGACCAGCGTCAGAAACCACCCGCTATGTGCTCGACCTCTGCAATCGCATGTATGCGGTCACCGAGGCGGCCGCCGAACCCGTGCAATGCAATGTGGTGGATAGCGATGTTTTCAACGCCTACGCCACTCCCGGCTACATGTTCGTCAACCGGGGGCTGCTGGCGTATCTTAGCTCGGAAGCCGAACTCGCAGGCGTCTTGGGCCACGAGTCCGGCCACCTTACCGGCCGCCATATTGCCAATGCCCACACCAAAGCCAAAGTCGCCTCGATTCTCGCCACCAGCGCCGCTGTCGCCGTGGCCGCCACCACGCAGGATGACCTCGCCACGCAAGCCGCGATCTCGGGCGCAGGGGTGGCCAGTGGCATCGCCATCAGTGCCTATGGCCGCTCGCAAGAAACCGAGGCCGATGCCCTCGGCCAGCGCTATCTCGAAAAAGCAGGCTACGACCCGCGTGAAATGGTCAACGTCGTACGCGCCATGAAAGGTTTCGGCGAGTATCGCGCGCAACAAAACGCCGCGTTTAACAATGGTGAGATCGCACCCACCTCGCTGCTCAGTAAACTCAATTCCAGCCACCCCGCCACGTCCGATCGCCTCGCCGCTGCCATCGCTCTCAAAGGCGAACCACCGGTACTCAAGCCGGAAGACGATGCCGGTCGCCGCCGCTATATGGCGGCAATAGAAGGCATGGTCTTCGGCCCCGCGCGCCGTAATGGCATCGCCCGTAAATCGGAATTGGTGCTGCCCGCCCAGCGCGTCGTTATCCCGCTGCCCGAAGGCGTTACCGTCAACTTCGTCGGCAGCGGCGTGCCGGATACCTTCGGCACATGGCTCATCGGCCACCCGCAAAGCGGCGCGTATGTTAAGGTGGATGTCGTGAAGATCCCCGCCGGTAAAAACCCCGGCACACTTCTTAAAACCATTCTGCCCAATGCCGCCAAGGATGTTCAGCGCGTGCAAGTCGGTACCGGCAAGCTGCTCCCTTCCAGCACCACGGATGAACAAGTCGAAGAGGCGCTCAACCAGCACTCGCTCAACGGGCTGGAGACCGAAAGCCTCACCCCCACTACCATCGGCTACACCACCGTCACACGTAAAATGTTCGACGACAAACGCGCGCGCTTCTTCGCCTTTGCCGCCCCCGCCGCCGTCAACCAAATGCTCGTCCTGAAGCTGGTCTACCCGAATGAAGAGGTGATGGCGCGTGAAGATGGCAACCTCATGTCCATCCTGCGCAACGTGCAATTCCTCACCAAAACCCAGGCCCTCAAATACAAGCCGCTGCAAATCCATACCTTCACGGCAGCGCTAGGAGAAACCGTCGCCAACCGCGCTGCCAAGCTCCCCGTCGGAGCCTTGCAGGAAAACCTCTTCCGCGCCATGAACAACCTCCCCGCCGGCACCGATCTCACGCCCGGCCAGCTCTACAAAACCGTGATCGACCTCAACCCCTAGTCCCGCCTGCTTATGCAAAATTGCCGCCCACCCCAAGGCGTGCGTTGCGTTATCCATAAAAAGCCCATTCCAAAGCACGGAAAACAGGTTTAGTCTGGCCCCGTTCACGTAATAACAAACAGAAAGCCCATACCCATGGCCAATCCCAAAATCGCACTCATCGGTGCCGGTAACATCGGCGGTACGCTCGCCCAACTCGCCGCTCTGAAGGACCTCGGAGACGTCGTTCTCGTCGACGTTGCCGAAGGCGTACCCCAAGGTAAAGCTCTCGACCTCGCCCAATCCGGCGGCGTGGAAGGCTTCAGCTATTCCATCTCCGGCAGTAACGACTTCAAAGCCATCAAGGGCGCCGATGTCTGTATCGTCACCGCCGGTATCGCCCGCAAACCGGGCATGTCGCGCGACGATCTCATCGCCACCAACACCGGCATCGTCACCAAGGTGGCCGAACAGATCAAGAAGCACGCCCCCAACGCCTTCGTCATCGTCATCACCAACCCGCTGGATGCCATGGTCTACGTCATGCAAAAGGTCACGGGCTTCAAACCCAACAAGGTGGTCGGTATGGCGGGTGTACTCGATAGCGCTCGCTTCCAACTCTTCCTATCCGAGAAACTCGGCGTCTCCACTAAGGACATCAAAACCTTCGTCCTCGGCGGCCACGGCGATACCATGGTTCCGATGGTCAACTACACCAGCATCGCCGGTATCCCGCTGCCCCAGTGGGTCAAGAGCAAAAAGCTCAGCCAGAAGGATCTGGATGCCCTGATCGCCCGCACCACCAACGGCGGTGCCGAGATCGTCTCGCTGCTCAAAACCGGCTCCGCCTTCTACGCACCGGCCAGCTCTGCCATCGCCATGGCCGCCAGCTACCTGCGCGATGAAAAGCGCCTGCTGCCCTGCGCCGCCTACTGCACCGGCGAATACGGCGCGAAAAAACTCTACGTCGGCGTACCCGCCATCATCGGTGCCAAAGGTGTCGAGCAGATCGTGGAAGTGGATCTCTCCGCGGCTGAAAAGAAGATGCTCGCCCACAGCATCAAGGCCGTGCAAGAACTCTGCAAGGTCACCAAGGTCTAATCACACAGGTCAAAAAAAAAGCCCCGGAGATTTCTCTCCGGGGCTTTTTCATATTCGGTTCTGCCAGTGCATCACACCAACTTGAGTTCGTCGAGTGGTGCCACCGCGGGCTTGCGGCCCAGTTCAGATTCATCGGGTGCGTAGCACCACCGGCCGTTGTCGTAGTACAGAACATCACCATTCGTAAACCGGTAGGCGTCGATGGCGAATCTCGTGAGCGGGCCATTCAACTGCTTTGTGGCCACTTCAAGCGCAAGCCGGTGCTGTGGACCAACATAGTTGCGCGCGTTCAGTACCTGCATCAGTTCGATGGCAGGGGGATAGGCCCGAATACCTTCGGCATCGCGTATCAGCTCCATAAACAACTCGGGCGAAGCAACCAGATCGGTCGTCGCGGCGTCCACAAAGGTGGGCGCGGTACGATTCCGGAAAGAACGCAACCATGCTCGCAACATGTGTGTCTCCATCAAAAAGCCAAACAGGCGTGTAAGTTAAGGGGGAATGAGGAAGGGTGAATCGAAAGTCGTAACGCCGATATAGGGTAATTCATTGCAAATAAAAAGCCCTGGGAAAAAATCTCTTTCCCAGGGGTATTTCGCATTCAAGCCGGCTGTGCAGGCACAAGCTTCACGCAAACGGTATGCTTGCGGGCATAGTGGCTAAATTCTGCGGATCTACGGGCGTTGCCGACCGAGCCCCACGGTATGAAAATCGCCTTACCTTGCTTCACAGAGTGAAACTTGGCTTCGGTTTCCAAAGTCATAGTACCGTTGATCACCGTGCATACCTTGACGAGGTTCGAACCAAAAAGGTCTTGATACTCCTTGACCGTCAACCCTTTCGGAATCGGCAGATACGTGGTTTTCACCTCAAATGTGCCGGTGCCAAATGGCAAGTCCGTCGCAGTCTTGTCGGGGGCGTACACTTCGGTAACGCTGTCCGGGTCATCCTTGTTCACCATTGCTGTTGCCGTCATGCAGGTAAAGCCTCCTCCAGTTTGAAAATGTCCCGTATTTTCTTGATCATGCTATCGTCAAACAGCACCATCCCGTCGTAGTGCGGCAATATCCAGCCCCGCACTTCCATGCCGGGCAGGGGTTGCTTGAGGCCGCGCCGCTGTGCCGTGTGCCACGCGGCCAAAAAGGTCGCGCGGGCTACATGTGCTGTCATCAGGTCGTCCAATTGCTCCAGCAAATCGGCAAGCCGAGTCTTCGGAGCAATAAGAGTAACTGGCACGTCCAAAGTCTGCGGCAGGTCATCCACCGCCATGCCGCTGGATTTCGCATCCATCGGTGTAATCACCGGCGCACGTAAGGTCAGCGTATCTTGGGCGATACCCAGCTTCCCTCGGGCCCTAACCATGCGGTCAAAGGCCTCTGCGGCAGGCTGAACGCGCACAACGTCTACCACCATGCTGTCCAGTTGGAAGGGCAAGGTGAAACCCGCGTGTACGGTGTGCCATTCCAAGTCGTTTCGCCAGTTACGGCGCTGAACATAACGGGGTGTCGAGGTTTCCGGTTCAAAAACCCGAACCGGTACACCATCTTTAAGCCGGCATAGTGCAACCGCTGTCAGCTGTGTCGCAGCGCCAGCTGCGGGAGTAAGGGTAGAAGTGTTCGCATTCATGGGTCTTGCCTCCTGACCAAAAGAATGTGCGAAACGATATACAAAATCGACTTGGGCGGTATAAGCCACCCCGCCCCACAATACAAGCGCTTTCACCACAACAAAAAACTGTGGCGGGAGAGGACTTTAATCCTCTCCCGCCACGGTTAGCCGTTAGTCGGCCTTGGCTTGCTTCGCAGCCTTGGCCTCAGCGCGTTCCAGTTCGCGAGCAGTAGCAATCGCCCTCTTTTCGCCCGGAGACGTTCCCATACCCGCCAGCTTGGTACCATTGTCAACCGAGAGAACATCGCCTGTAACGCCTTCACATTGCATTAGCTTCAAAGTAGTGCGTCCCACTTGTTCCGCCGTTGCGTTCTTGCCGGTCGCCGAGCGCAGCGCGCCCATATACAACGACAGGTCAAACTCACCGATGCCGGAAGCTGCCAATGTCTTCACCGGCCCGGGTGCAATGGCATTCACACGAATACCACGTGGGCCCAAGTCCTGTGCTGCGTAGCGCACAGCCGATTCAAGCGCGGCTTTGGCGATGCCCATCGGGCCATAGTTGGCCGCCACGTACTGACTTCCCAAAAACGTCAGCGTGGCAACGCTGGCATTATCGGCAAGGATATCCTGATAAGCATCGCACATCTCCACGAACGAGAAGGTCGAGATTACCATGGTATTGATGAAATTTTCCTTGGTCAGCTTGAGGAACGACCCTTCCAGCTGTGCCTTGTCGGAAAACGCCACAGCATGCACCAGATAGTCGATCGCACCATATGTGCGGGCGATGTAGTCCGAGCCCTGTTTCACAAGGTCCGAGTTGGTTGCATCGTACGGCACAATATCAGCATCGTCAGGGAGAATACGCTTCTCCTTGACGCGGTCGATAAAGGTGTCCTGTACAAGGTACACCACCTTGATGCCGTCATTTTCCATAGCTTTGGCAATGTGATAGGCAATCGAGTGTTTATTCAATACACCCGAAACCACTGCCACTTCACGAGATGCAATTACAGTCATGCGACTCTCCTTCACAAGGGTAGGGGGTTAGGCTGAAGCCTTGGTTACAATATCTTCAAGTTCGCCGTAGGTCTGGATTGCGTCCAGATGCGGCAGATCGATATTCAACTGGTCTTCAACATGCAAACGAAGCTCGCTCAGATCGACGTCGTCGGCCGAAAGGTCTTCGATGAAACGAGTCTCAGGCTTCAACGCCAGAGTGTCAGCCTTGAAGTGTTCGGCAACAAGTCGCCGCAGTTCGTCGGTCTTCGATGCGCCACATGCATCAACCATAATATCCTCCCTCAGGGGTATCGGCTCAATCGCCGGGATTTGCGGATTATCCGCACAAAAGTGTCAAGAAAGTGTCTACGCATAAGTAACGCTGAGTCTGCGCCCCGTATACATCGGATGCCCGTCATCCGCAACCCTGCGCCCCACCTACGCTTTCTGCCTTCATCCTAACCACTCACGCCACCCCTCCCGCCTTTTAATCCGCCAATAATAGGAGTAAAGTCGCCCCGTTCAGTCATGGGTTCATGACGCGATTCAACCAGCCACCAAGAAGGGCAAATATATGAATATTCACGAATATCGGGCCAAGGAACTCTTCCGTAAATTCGGCGTCGCCGTGCCGGAAGGTTTTGTAGCCGCAACTGCGGCCGAGGCCGAAGAAGCCAGCAAAAAGCTCGGCACCGCCATCACTGTCGTTAAGGCACAGGTTCACGCCGGTGGCCGCGGTAAAGCCGGTGGCGTTAAGGTCTGCAAATCGCCTGCCGATGCCCGTGCCGCCGCCGAAGCTCTCTTGGGCACCAACCTCGTCACCTTCCAAACCGATGCCAAAGGCCAACCGGTCAGCAAGGTGTACGTCGAAAGCGGTATCGATATTGCCCGCGAACTTTACCTCGCCATGACCCTCGACCGCGGCGCAGGCCGTCTGGTCCTCATGGCCAGCACCGAAGGCGGTATGGAGATCGAAGAAGTGGCCCACAGCCACCCCGAGAAGATCTTCAAGGAAAGCATCGACCCCGCCCTCGGCCTCTGCCCGTTCCAGGCGCAGAACATTGCCTTCGCACTCGGCCTCAAGGGCGACGAAGTGAAGAACGCCGTCAAGTTCATGCTCAATCTCTACAAGGCGTACACCGACCTCGACTGCGCGATGATCGAGATCAACCCGCTGGTCGTCACCAAGCAGGGCGCCGTCATGGCATTGGATGGTAAGGTCTCCTTCGACGACAACGGCCTCTTCCGCCACCCCGAGCTGCTGGACCTCGACGACGTCACCCAGCACGACCCGCGCGAATCCGAAGCCCGCAAGTACGACCTCAACTACGTGGGTCTGGATGGCGAGATCGGCTGCATGGTCAACGGCGCCGGTCTGGCCATGGCCACCATGGACATCATCAAGTTCTCCGGCTCCGCACCGGCCAACTTCCTCGATGTCGGTGGTACCGCCGATGAAGCCCGCGTGACTGCTGCACTGAAACTGATTCTGGCCGACAAGCAGGTGAAGGGTATCCTCATCAACATCTTCGGCGGTATCATGAAGTGCGACGTGATCGCCAACGGGATCGTCGCCGCAGCCCGCGCCACCAACCTGCACGTGCCGCTGGTCGTGCGCCTGGAAGGGACCAACGTCGAACTCGGCAAGCAGATCCTCGCGGAATCTGGCCTGACCATCATCAGCGCCGACAGTCTCGCCGATGCCGCGACCAAAATCGTCAACGCCATCAAATAGTCGTAGAGAACAGGATAACTCCCATGATCAAATACGCTCTCGTTGCCCTCACCTTCGTACTGGCCGCCGCCGGTGCGCAGGCTCAGGGCTTTAACCTCGGCAGCGCCCTGCAAACCGTGCAGCAGCAACTCGGCAGCACCCCTGCCGGGCAGGCCGCCACGCAGGAAATGCAGAACGCCGTGATGCAACAAGCCCTGCAACAGCTTGCGGCCAACCCGCAAATCCTGACGCAGATGGCCAACAGCCTCACACCGGCCCAGCAAACCACACTGACGCAGCAGGCGCTCGCCGCAGCCCAGCAGATCCTGACGCCGAACGAGCAAGCCAAGCTGACCGCGTTCGCCACCTCCACCGAGGGCGCATCCATCGCCGGCAAACTGCCGCAGATCGTGCAGCAACTGGCACCGACACTGATGCAGATGTACGCCACCAACTCGGCCAACGGCATCATTCCTGCTGCAGGCGCAACCGGCACCAAATAAGTCGAAACTGAAGATGAAGACACCGCTCGCCATCATTCGCCAGTTCAACGCGCTGCGTTGGAAGGAGGCTCTGACACCAGAGCTGTTCCAGCGCCTGAACCTGCATATGTTCCTTACACAGATGCTGCTGCTGCTGGTGGTTGTGGTCTTGGTGTTTGCCGCCAAGTTCCTCAGCCTGTTGGTCGAGGTGCCTGTGATCGGTTCGCTGGCCGTAGGCGTGGCCTTAGCGGGTTTTGTCGTATCTGCCGTCTGGTTTATCTACATGATGACTAAACTGCAGGTCATGCGCCTGCGCGATCTCGGCTTCGCCACACGTGGCGTGGTCACAATGCTGGTCGTATTCACGCTCCTGCCAACCCTCTATACCATCTACGAGGGTTATGATCATTACATGACCTACGGCATCGATGTACCGATGGCGGTATCCGCTGCCTTCCTCATGCTGCTGGTGCCGCAAGCGCTGTTCACCTACTGGCTGTATTTTGAAAGCGAGCCTCTGCTCACCACGCAAAAAACACCGGTGGCACAAACCGGCCTGCAGGCGCCCAAACGTATCGAGCGTGCCTTCATCTTCCTGCTGCAAGCCTTCACATGGTACGGAATTCTCTCCGTGCCCGTGGATGTCATCTTTCACTAATTAACCCAATTTCTAATCAAAGAAAGCAAACCCAATGTCGATTTTCATTACTGAAGACACCAAGGTCATCACCCAGGGCTTTACCGGTAAAAACGGTACCTTCCACAGCGAGCAAGGGCTCAAATACGGCACCAACTACGTCGGCGGAGTCACCCCCGGCAAGGGCGGCACCGAACACCTCGGCCTGCCCGTGTTCAATACTGTGAAGGAAGCGGTCGAAAAGACCGGTGCCGAAGCCTCCGTCATCTACGTACCACCGCCGTTCGCGGCCGATGCCATCCTGGAGGCCGAAGCCGCCGGTATCCGCATCTGCGTCTGCATCACCGAAGGTATTCCGGTGCTGGATATGGTCCGCGTGAAGCGCAAACTGCAAGACCCCAAGTGCACCATGCGCCTCATCGGCCCCAACTGCCCGGGTATCATCACCCCCGGCAACGGCAAGGGCTGCAAGATCGGTATCATGCCCGCCCACATCCACATGAAGGGTAAGGTCGGCGTGGTCTCCAAGTCCGGTACCCTTACTTACGAAGCTGTGAAGCAAACCACCGATGTCGGCCTCGGCCAGTCCACCTGCGTGGGTATCGGCGGCGACCCGGTCCACGGCACCAACTTCATCAGCGTGCTGAGCGCGTTTGAAGCCGACCCCCAAACCGAAGCCATCGTGATGATCGGTGAAATCGGAGGCCAGGCTGAGATCGAAGCCGCCGAGTACATCAAAACCTCCGTTACCAAGCCGGTGGTGGGCTTTATCGCCGGTGCAACTGCTCCGAAGGGCAAACGCATGGGCCACGCCGGTGCCATCATCTCCGGTGGCGATGAAACGGCAGAGGCCAAGATCAAGGCTCTCAGCGCTGCAGGCGTTACCATGGTGCAAACCCCGTCGGATATTGGTGCTGCAGTGAAGAAGCTCCTCGGTTAATTCACAACCCAGCAAAAAGCCCGCCACACGGCGGGCTTTTTCGTATCGAAGTCCTAATGCTTGTCGATCCACCGCTGCAACTCCGCAATCTCCCGCTTCTGCTTCTCAATGGTCGCCTGCGCAAAATCGATGGTCGCCGGGTCGTTCGCGCGGGAAAGGGCCACTTCCGAAATGTCGATGATGTTCTGCCGCCGCGCGATCAGCTCATTGCGGAAATCCACATCGGGGTTGCCGGTGAACTTGGCCGGGTGCCGTGCCAGCGCACTGTCCACCGCCTTGAAGTCGGCAATATAAGAGGTGCCTTCGGCGTAAAGGGAAGGGGAGAGGCAGACGGCAAAAACCAACGCCAGGGAGTGTGCAAAACGCATGAATGGCGCTCCTTTCTTTGTGGAGATCAAGGTACCACCCCAACCCGAACGGCTCAATGCGTAATGCCACCAAATACAAAAGCGCCCCGTATCAAGGGGCGCTTTCGGTAGCACATATCGTCGTTAGAGGCTTTCTGCAGGTTCCTTGGACTCAACCTCATCAGGTAGTGGCTTTGCAGGCGCCCGTGGCAATTGCCGGAAGTCATACCGTGGTGTTGCCAGCAACGCTGCCAGCAAAACCTCCCAGGCCGCGGCCTGAAGGGGAGTGAAGCCCATATCCTCACAGGTTGTCATCGTCAATTCCCATCCGTCGCGGTGTAGGGGCTTGCTAAAGCCAAACACAGCCGGCAATTCTGCATGCGAGATACAGGATCCATATGGCCCGTAATACCCGTCCAGCGCCTGCGGATCGGTAAGATCCTTGTTCGCATGGGTCAGCAGTTGGGGGGTGGTATGGTACAGCCTCCAGTGGCCCCGGGAATGTACGCGCCCCGGCATAATCGATTTACCGGTCTTCAGTTTCTCCCTTTGTGACCGTATCATGGCCAACTGGATATGCGGTTCAAAATGGAGTGCCTGACGGAAACCGAAGCTGTCGGCGAACGCCTGAAACTCGGGCCAAAGGGTCTGGAACTCGGCGTCGTTCACATATTTCAAACCGCCCAAGGGGTAGTTCAGAGTGATCATGATATCAACCTCCACCCCGTCAGGGGCTACGTGGTGCAGTCCCATCTCAAGGGTAGGGGGGTAAAAGTCCCATACCGGTAGGGGTTACATACAGCACTTGAATCTCCTAGTCAAACCAAGCAGATAACCCCTTTCCTCACACCAACCTTACAATATTTTCATCCCGCGCAGACCTAACCGAACCTCAAGCGTTATACCGATACAACAAAAGGAGACTATCCCATGAAAATGTCGTCGCGTATCGCTCTCGCCACCGCTGCTCTGGCGGTTATGGGCGGAGCCGCCGCAGCCAATGCCCAAACGCTGGAAACCGTGCGCGTGCGCCTGCCCAACGGCCAGCTGCTCTCGCTGGACAGCAATGATTGGCAACATGACCGCCGCGTGGTCGAGTACCGCCGCTACTACTACGAACCGCGCGAACGGGTCTATGTCGTGTATAATGATGACCACCACCACCATCACAAACATGACAAGCACTGGTGCCCGCCGGGCCAGGCCAAAAAAGGCCGCTGCTAAATCAAAGCCTCCCGTCAGGGAGGCTTTTTGTTTATTGCTTGGAGAACTCCAGCGAGAAGATGCTGCCTCCGCCCTCACGGCTGGCCACACTGGCACTCCCGTTGTGCTGACGCATGATCTCCGCCACTACCGCCAACCCCAAACCGGCACCGCCATGGCTGCTCTCGCCACTCTGGTTGGTCGGCCCCTGCCAGAAGCGGGTGAAGGCCATCGGCTGGTCGGGAACCGGGATCCCCGGCCCGCGGTCGCGCACTTGCACTTCGCCGCTTTCATCCACATCCACTTCTACCACGGCCTTTTTACCCTGAGGCGAGTGACGGATCGCATTATCTACCAAATTACTCACGGCTTCGGCCACTTGCAGCGGGTCCATCTGTACCATTACCGGTTCATCCGGCGCACTAAAGCGCAATTCCACACCGGCCTGACGTCCCAACGGCACCATGCCCATCACCACGTCCCGTACTTCAGAAGTAAGGTCGTGCGGAGACAGCGTCGCAGGGTGCTGGCTCAATACCGCATAGTGCAGCAACTGGCGCACCAAACGGTTCATGCGCAGTACGTCACGCTCCAGTTCCTTGCGACCCTTGAAGTCATCCAGCTGCTCCAATCGCGCCTGCATCACGGCCAAAGGTGTCTTCAACTGGTGAGCAGTGTCGGCGGTCAGCGCCTGCTGGGCACTCAGGCTTTTCGCAAAGTCGGCCAGCACTTCGTTAAAGGCATTCACCACGGGGCGCACCTCGCGCGGCACTCCCGTCAGCTCTACCTTGCCATCATGTCCGGTGCGCACCAGCTTGCCCACTTTCCCCATGGTCTTGGCCAGGTTGCGCAACGGGCTTAAACCCTGTCTCATCAACGCCACCGCTGCCAGCAACGCCGCAATAAAGAGCGGACCCAGTACCAGTAACAGGTCGGGCATCAAACCACTCTTCGCACTTTGCAACAGCATGTCGTCAATAGTGCGATATTGCCCGACGATGATAAAGATCGGCCCACCCGGAACCACCACCGGCTGGACCATCAGATAAAGCGCGCTGCTTTCGCCGTCGCGGGCTTCAGTATTCAGCATGGTCGGTACACTGGGCCGTGCGGAAAGGGCGGGCTCAACCCACACGCCCGCCATCGGGTCGCTCTGCGCCAGCATCTTACCGTCGTTGTCCTGAATATAGTAAACGTACCCCTGACCACGCTCCAGATACGCCGCCGCGCTTTGCGGGCTGAGGTTCACACGCAAACGTGTGACCGCACCGGTCCTGCGGTTGGTATCAATGCTCAGGCTGTTCACAATTTCCGCTGCCTGACGCCGCAACAATTCGTCCTGTGCCATGTCACCGGTGCGGTCGAGCGTGCTCTCAATCTGCCAGAACACCACGCCCATAACCACGGCCAGAACCAGTGCCAAACGCAGCACCAGTCCACTCAGCAGGCTGTCGCCCATGGTTCGCATCATGGTTCGGCCTTACTTCGCGCTGGTGGCGGTTTCTTCAAGCAGGTAACCAATGCCACGCACGGTCACCACATTGATGGTCGAACCGACACTGGCCAATACCTTGCGCAGACGGTGAATCGCCACTTCCAGAGCGGTACGGCTCTTCTCGTCGGTGTCGCCATACAAAGCCTGTTCCAAAACATCCTTGCCCACAACCTGGCCGGCACGCTGCAACAGGTGGCGCAACAGCACCACTTCGCGCTTACCAAGGGCGACGGTCTTGCCAGATACCTGTACGGTCTCGTGCAGGGTGTCGAGCTGTACGTTCCCCAGCTCCAGCAGCAAACCGGCAGGGCCACCGCTCCGACGCAACAGCGCCTTCACACGTGCCAGCAACTCAAACAGGCTGAAGGGCTTGGGCAGATAATCATCCGCACCCGCCTCAAGCCCGCTCACACGCTCTTTCGGAAGACCAAGCGCAGTCAGCATCAGCAACGGCACATGGTTACCCGCCGCACGCAGTTCCTTGACCAGATCAAGGCCGTCCCCATCAGGCAAACGACGGTCACAGATCACCGCATCGAACGGCTGGGTCAGCAGGGTGCGGGCTTCCGCCAACGTGCCAGCCACACTCGCGGCAAAGCCGTGCTGGCGCAAAGTCTGCTCAATAAAGCCTGCCAGTGCGCGTTCATCTTCGATCACCAGAATCCGCATGATCAAATCTCCTTTGGTTGGGCCCTTGGGGGGAGTCAGGGCGGTTCACTTAAGTGTAATAATCCAGACCTATGTCTAACACATATTTGAGGTTCGTCATCGTACCTTACAAGTTTTGCACTTACTAGAGCCTTACGTTTGTAAGGAAGTCTCCTGTGGCCTCAACATCACCCCCTTTCCAAGTCGCAAAAGCGGGCGCAGCATCTTCATGTCAGCCGAACCTTCGGTTGAGCCTGAAAACTAAATAAACCATAATAAATCAATAATTAAACAGGACTCTCACACATGAAGACCCTCGCTATCCTCGCCGCTCTGGCACTTGTTGCAGCCCCGGCTTTCGCTGAAGGCATGCCCGCCGCACCGGCGAAGAAAGATGAAGTCCACAAGACCGAGACCGTAAAGACCGAAGTGCACAAAAAAGAGCACAAAGGTGGCCATAAAGCCGGTCATAAGGTTGATAAGAAGACCGAGGTGAAGACTGAGACCACCACCTCGACCGAAGGTACGGCTGACGCAGGCATGAGCCACGAAGGCCACGCCGCCGAGTAACCTCGGCAACCAGACAGCCAAAACTGTCTGTTCATGAAACCGAACGGGCTCCATGGGGGAGCCCGTTTTTATGCGTGGTTGGTGAAGTTAATAATCCACCTTCACCAAATACAGCCCATCCGGAGCAAACGTAATCCCCGCCAGCGTCCGATCCTGCGTATTCAACGCATCCACCAAACCGGTCACGGGCCGCTTGCCCAGGCCCACTTCTACTAGCGTCCCCACGATGTTGCGCACCATGTGATGCAAAAAGTGGTTCGCCGCGATCTCCAGCCGCCATAAATTCGGCGCCTCTTCCAGCCAGCGCATGTACAGCAGGTCGCACAGGCTCACCTTGCTCTGGCACTCGGCATCCTGAAAGCCTTTGAAGTCGCTCTCGCCCAATGGGAACATCTCTACAGCTTGGCGCATCGCCTCGGTATCGAGCGGCAGCACCGCATGGCCCGCATGGCCCACCAAGTCGGGACGCAACTGCCGCGCATTCCAAAGTCGATAAACATAGTGGCGTGCTTTACCGCTGTAACGGGCATGGAATTCCTCACCCACTTTCTCGGCGTCGATCACACGTATGTCATCGGGCAGAAAACGGTTCATCCCACCAATATATTTAATGATGTCCAGATCCTTGGCCACATCCACATGCGCCACCTGTCCCCACGCATGCACACCACGGTCGGTGCGCCCCGCACCCTGAATCTCAACCTCATGGCCCACGATCTGCGCCAAGGCATTTTCAAGCGCTCCCTGTACGGTCGGCAACCCATCCTGAACCTGCCAGCCGTAATAGGCACCGCCGTCATACTGAACGGTCAACTTCAGCCGAATCATCTACGCAAACTTCGCCCCTACGGTCAGCGCAGGCCATCCACGCGCCGCATCACTGGCCGCCATGGCCTTGCTGCCGGGGCGCTGCAGGCGGGTGATGCGCACGGTGCCTTCACCACACCCCACAACAACTCCCGCTGCATCCACACTTAAAATTTCGCCGGTGGCACCAAATCCATCCACTATCTCGCAGGCCAGAATTTTCAGCGTCTCGCCGTCAAACAAAGCCGTAGCACTGGGCACCGGGTTCAATCCCCGTACCTTGTTGTGCACTTCAAAGGCGCGCGCTTTCCAATCAATGGCACGCACCACATTGTCGATCTTCGGCGCCAGCGTCGCCTCGCCCTCTTGCTCTACCAGCCGGATATCTGGCAGCCCGCGTACTACATCGGCCAACATCTCGGCACCCTGCACAGCGGTCAGATCATGCAGTTGCCCCAACGTCATGTCATGCGGAATCGCCACACGCTCACGCGCCACAACAGGGCCGGTGTCCATACCGGCGTCCAGCTTCATCACACAAATATCGGTGTCGGGGTCGCCGCTCATCAGGGTCCATTGCAGGGGGGCGGCGCCGCGCCAACGGGGCAGGCGGCTCGGGTGCACGTTCAGGCAGAGCTTTTCATCAACCATCACCTTGGGCAGCAGCAAGCCGTAGGCCACAACGCAAAATACATCCGCATCCAGCGCCATCACCTTCTCAAGTTCATCACCGCGCAGTTTTTCCGGAAAAAACACAGGGATTCCAAGCTCCATCGCCGCCTCATGCACGTCGCTGCGCTTTTCGTTCATGCCCCGTCCGGCGGGGCGCGGCGGCTGCGTGTAAACCGCGATTATCTCATTGTTATCCGCATGTAGCGCCCTTAGGCTCGGTACGGCAAACGCCGGACTGCCCATAAAAACAACCTTTGCCATAATCTTATTTCTCCTTGGCGGGAATTAAACCAGCTTCTTGTGCAAACACATCAAATTCGGCCCCATTCTTCACAATATCCTTGCGCAACTTGGCCCATTTTCCCATGGCAATATCGCGGCGCAATTTGCTCAACCGCTGGGTGAACAATACCCCATCCAAGTGGTCGATTTCATGCTGGATGCACACGGATTCCAAGCCGTCCACGGTCTCTTCCACCAACGCACCATCACGGTCAATATATTCCACCGTCACCTGCGCGGGCCGCACCACATCCGCCCAAAGCCCGGGCAAACTCAAACACCCTTCCTGTTTGGTGCGGGTTTCCTCGCTGCTCCAAATAATCCGTGGATTAATATAGAATTTCGGCTTCTTCACCGTAAAGTTGCGTTTTCCCTCGGCCGCTTCCTCTCCCAGGTCCATCACGACCAAACGCTCAGCCACATTCACTTGTGGTGCAGCCAAGCCGACGCCATCGGCGCGGTACAGCGTTGCCAGCATGTTTTCCAGAGTTTCCAGAACAGCCGTGGTCGCACCTGCAGCGGGCTCACTGGCCGCCGAAAGGGTGGTATGCGGTTGTAACAAAATAGGAAGGATACGTGCGGTGCGGGTCATATATCAGCATCTACAGCAATTTTAACACGCTGGAAAGGGTAGGGTGTCCCAATGCCGCCTTAGCCCCTAGTAAACCATAAAAAGGCGTGGCATCATCCCGCCAATTCTCACAAGAAATAAGAACGAACAAAGAAGGGGAATATCCCATGGCCAAGGTTAAATCGGTCTCAGAGATCAATCATATCGGTATCGTCGGTGCCGGCCAGATGGGGAACGGTATCGCCCACGTCGCCGCTCAAAACGGCTTCAAGGTCACCATGGTCGATGTCAATCCTGCCTCACTCGAAAAAGCCCTCGGCACCATCGCCAAGAACATGGAACGCCAGATCCAGAAAGGCGCGATGTCCGAAGCCGATAAAAAGGCCGCCGAAAAACGCCTCAACACCTCCACCAAAACCGCCGACCTCGCCGACTGCGACCTGATCATCGAAGCCGCCACCGAGAACGAAGAAATCAAAAAGAAGATCTTTAAAGAGATCGACGGCATCGCGCAGAAGAAGTGCATCATCGCCTCCAACACTTCGTCCATTTCCATCACCCGTCTGGCTGCGGTTACCAGCCGTCCGGAAAAATTCATTGGCCTGCACTTCATGAACCCCGTGCCGATGATGGCACTGGTCGAGATCATCCGCGGCCTCGCCACCTCGCAGGAAACGTATGAGCGCGTGCTCGAAGTCGCCCACAAAATGGGGAAAACGGTTGCGACATCCGAAGACGTGCCCGGCTTCATCGTCAACCGCCTGCTGTTGCCCATGCTGAACGAAGCCTCCTACGCCCTGCAGGAAGGCGTGGCCGATGTCCGCAGCATCGACACCGCCATGAAGCTCGGCGCTGGTCACCCCATGGGCCCGCTGCAATTGGCCGACTTCATCGGTCTGGATACCTGTGTGGCCATCATGCGCGTGCTGCACAACGAATTGGGCGACAGCAAATACCGCCCGTGCCCCCTGCTGGTGAAGTTCGTGGATGCCGGCTGGCTCGGTAAAAAAACCGGACGCGGCTTCTACGACTACTCCGACCCCGCCAACCCCAAACCGTCCCGCTAGGTCAGGCCATAAAAAAAACCGCCCATCGGGGCGGTTTTTTATGTGCAAGACGATCTGCGTCTCAGGTGTAATAACGGAGTCCCGTCGCGCGAAAATCATCTTCGGGCGGCGGAATGATGAAGCCATTCCCCGTTTTTAAAGTGCGCCCGCAGGTGGTCAGTACGGTGTCCCTACACGACACAACCACATAATGGTCGGTCTTATCCGGATACGAGACGGCCCACGAACGTAATAATGGCGAAGTCAGATACATCATTCCCTCCTTACTTGCGCCGCCGAGAGCGGCTCCGGTGCGGACGCCCAAACCGGTCTTGGGCCCATTGCTGCTCTTGCTCGCGCAGGGGCGGGGCAGCTATATCCCGTAACAGGAGCGGTTCTGGCGGCACCGGTGGTATAACCGGAGCTTCAAGTACAATGTCGATGCCCTGCGGACGTACATCGAATAGCCCTATACGTTCCATGATGGCCATCATGTGCAAAGCATGAGGATGACTGTCTCCCGCCACAATCACGATCACGGTTGTATCGGTATCAAGCTCCGGCGGTAAAATTTCACCTTCCAAAATCGGAAGAACATTCAGATTATCTCGTTCACCCATCGCAGTCTCCATGGGGCCAGAGTTGAAACTAAAAATTCAGATTACTTAAGGCTATAGGTCGGATCGCTCGGCTTGGCTAGGGGTAAAACGCTTGACTTGTATACTTTATAGTCTATGCTCGCCCCATAAGTTGTATCTCCAACCCTTCACCTGGGAGTCTTGCATGTCCGCAGCCATACGACTCAATTCCAAAACCATCCGCGTCAACACCGAGCTGCTCATCTACTGGCAGAAAGAGCAAAACGTCCACGATGCCGGCTATCATAAGGATGTCGCCAACCGCATGACATTCGGCCGCCTCGCCCACGATTCCTTCCATTTCGGCAAATACATCGGCCGTTTCTGCAAGGAAGGCACCGCTCCGTCGGACACCGCACGCAAAACGGTGACCGATGCCGCCCTGATCGCTCTTGGCGCCGCCAATGCGCTCAACATCAACCTCGCGGACGAGATCGGTAAGACCATCCCCGCCCTTACTCAGGATTCGGTGATAACTGTCCTTGGCGCCGCCAACGGAGATCTGAATAACTACCTCGATAAATACGAGCACATGGAAAAGGATCTGCCGGACGTCCACCTCGCCGTGGTCGCAATCGTCCGCTGGGTTCTTGCCGCAGCCCACCTCTACGATGTCAACCTCTCCAAAGCGATGGAAGAGCGCCGTGGTCAAATACGCGACAGCCGCACGCTCTTGGGTGCTCGCGCCATTGCTTGATAGCTCTGCATTCACGATACAAAAAGGCCGCTCCATGCGGCCTTTTTCGTTTAGCTAGCCAGCTCCAAAATCACCGGGCAATGGTCGCTCCCCCGCTGCAGTGGCTGATGAAAACACGACGTCACGCGTGACAGAATTTCCTTATCGGCAAGGAAGTAATCAATCCGCCACCCCACGTTCTTCTCGCGCACCCCAATCCGTTGACTCCACCACGTATAATGGCCACCGTCCTTGCAAAAGTGTCGGAACGCATCGGTAAACCCCATGCCCTCAAGCTGGTCCACCCACGCGCGCTCCTCGGGCAAGAATCCGGCATTCTTCTTATTCGCCTTCGGGTTGGCCAGATCAATGTCCTTGTGCGCCACGTTCAAGTCGCCGGTCACAATCACCGGCTTACCCGTGGCCTGTAACGTGGCCAGATACGCATTCGCCGCCACACAGTAGTCTAATTTAAACCCCAACCGCGCCAACTCACGCTGAGAATGCGGCGCGTACATGTTCACTAAATAAAAGTCGGGCGTCTCCAGCGTCAGTACGCGCCCCTCACGGTCGATCTCCGGCACACCCATGCCGTACGTCACATTCAATACCTGAATATGCGGCGCCACCAAAATCGCGGTGCCACTGTACCCGGGCTTCTCCGCCGCATGCCAATAAGCGGTATAACCCTCAATTGCCATGGTCTCCAACAGGGCGAGGGGGGTTTTCACTTCCTGAAAACACGCGATCTCAATGCGCTCCTTCACCAACCAGTCGTGCAACCCTTTACCAAGGCACGAACGCAGGCCGTTAATATTCCAACTCGCAAGGCGCATGGAGCAGGCTATTCCTTCCAACCCATCAGTTCCATCTCCACCAGGCCCTCCAGCATATCCATGCCGTAGTCGCTGGCGTTCAGGCACGGTACCACGTCATAATCCGTACCCCCGGCTTCCATAAAGCTTTCTTTGCCCCCAATGGCGATCTCCTCCAGCGTTTCCACACAATCGGCCGAGAACCCGGGGCACACCACCAGAATATTCTTCACGCCGCGCTTCGGCAGCTCTTCAACCGCCACGGCAAAGTAGGGCTTCAACCACTCCTGCGCACCAAACCGGCTCTGGAAAGCCATGAACACCGGCGGCATATCCTTGCGGCCCTTGCTCACCAGATGATCTAACTCGTCCGGCGATTTCAAGAATGCGGCACCCAAGCTCTCCGCCAGTAACCGTGCGGTCTTGTGGCTATGGCAGTAGTACACATCGCCTTTCTGGCAATTCACCAGCGGTAATCCATGGAAACTCGCCACGATCAGATCCGGCTTGCGCGGCATACTGGCAAGCTTGTCTTGAATACTCATCCGCAACGCCTCTATATAGGCCGGATGATCATAATAAGGTGGCAGATAACGCAATGTCGGTTGCCAGCGCTGCACTTTCATCCAGTCGCCGATCTTATCCACCACCGTCGCCGTGGTTGCCGCGGAATACTGTGGGTAGAGCGGCGCCACCAGAATTTTGCGAATCCCCGTCTGCACCATCTCATGCATGGCATGGGCTAAACTCGGGTTGCCGTAACGCATGCCGTGGCTCACAAGTACATCGTCGCCCAAACGCGCTTGCAAGGCCTCAACCTGCTGTTCCGTGATCACGCGCAACGGGCTGGCGTTATGCGCCTTATCCCAAATCTGTTCATAGGCATGCCCGCTCTTCTTCGGACGGAAGGTGAGGATGATAATGTTCAAAATGAACCACCACACCACCTTTGGCACCTCAATCACCCGCGGGTCGCTCAAAAACTCTTTCAGGTAGCGCCGCACACTCCAGTAATCGGTGCCGTCCGGGGTGCCTAAATTGACAAGTACCACACCTACTTTATCCGAGGGGCGGGGGCGCGGATGCCCTTCAGGCGGTTGTGGTGGAAGATTGGTGGTTTCAGTCATCACGGGCAGCTTTCTTGACACTTCATTTCCTACCATGCCACAACTCGCCCCGCTACTATTCTAATAGAAGGAGATGCCCAAAATGAAATACCTCCACACCATGGTCCGCGTGCTCAACCCCGAGGCCACCATCGCCTTCTTCAGCCTGCTGGGCCTGCAGGAAGTGAAGCGCATCGAAAACGAGGCCGGCCGCTTTACACTCATCTTCCTCGCCGCCCCCGGAGACGAATCCGCGCAGGTCGAGCTGACCCATAACTGGGATAACACCGAAGCCTACGCCGGTGGCCGCAGCTTCGGACACCTGGCGTACGAGGTCGACGATATCTACGCCCTCTGCCAAAAACTGAGTGATAACGGCATTACCATCAACCGCCCCCCGCGCGATGGCCACATGGCCTTCGTCCGTACGCCGGATGGCATCTCGATCGAGCTGCTGCAAAAAGGCGCACGCTTGCCACTGGCCGAACCTTGGGCATCCATGGCCAATACCGGAAGCTGGTAACCTCTTTATAGAGTATGCGCATCCTTGACACGACCCCCCGGTCATGCCAAAAAGCCGCCAGTCCTAGGAGGTTAGACCCCTAAGGTGAACAGAAAAGATAACGAGATTTTTGAGGGGAAAACACCCGCATGACCGCTTCCAGCCGCTACGCCAACGCTCTGTTTGCCCTTGCTACCGAAGGCAAGCAACAGGACACTGTGACGCAAGCTGTAACCGCACTCCAAGCCGGTATCGCTGAAGAGTCCGTCGCCGCAGCCCTCGCCAACCCGCTGCTGTCCGCCAGCCAACGCGCGAGCTTCGCGACCTCCATGGCCAAAGCGGTCAAGGCACCGGCTCCGTTGGCCAACACCCTCGGCCTGCTCGCCAAAAGCAACCGTCTGGCCCTGGTGCCCGAGGTTCTCAGCCACTACCTCGAGCTGAACGATACCGCCGCCGGAATCACCCACGTCCGTGTGTCCAGCGCCGCTCCGCTCACCGATGCCCAGCGTACCCAGATTTCCGAACTCATCAAGAAGCACACCAAATCCTCCGGCATCCGTCTGGATGAAACGGTGGACGCCAGCCTGCAAGGCGGTTTCCGTGCCTTCTTCGGTGGTAAGGTGTGGGATGCCTCGCTGGCCGG
Source organism: Pseudomonas fluorescens (assembly GCA_003241595.1). Lineage (GTDB taxonomy): Bacteria > Pseudomonadota > Alphaproteobacteria > UBA2136 > UBA6156 > UBA6156. The sequence goes on along the minus strand of QFOU01000002.1, from coordinate 21,698 downwards.
CCAACTGGCTCGCCTCAGCACCCGTCTGCGTGCGGCGATCGCTCAAAGCCACAAGCAATAGTTTCCATAGTTAGTAATATTTAGAGAGTTTATAGGGAGAAGACCATGTCCAGTAACGAAACCCTCCGCGCCTCGGAAGTCACCAAGGTTCTTAAGGATCAAATCGCTGCGTTCAGTACCGACGCCAAGCCGGAAGAAGCCGGTCAGGTTCTGTCGGTCGGTGACGGTGTAGCCCGCGTACACGGCCTGGCCGGTGTGCAGGCTGGCGAAATGGTGACCTTCCCCGGCAACATTCAGGGTATGGCCCTCAACCTCGATGAAGACCACGTCGGTGTCGTTATTTTCGGCGACGACCGCTCCATCAAGGAAGGCGATCTGGTCAAGCGCTCTAACGAGATCGTTTCCGTACCTACCGGTAAAGAGCTTCTCGGCCGTGTGGTCGATGGTCTCGGTAACGCCATCGATGGCCGTGGCCCGATCAAGTCCAAGCAAACCGCCAAGGTCGAAGTCATCGCCCCCGGCATTATCGCCCGTAAGAGCGTACACGAGCCGCTGCAAACCGGCCTCAAAGCCATCGACGCCCTCGTGCCCGTCGGCCGTGGCCAGCGTGAGCTGATCATCGGCGACCGCCAGACCGGTAAGACCGCTGTCGCCATCGACGCCATCATCAACCAGGCCGCCACCCACAAAACCGACAAGCCGGTCTACTGCGTGTACGTCGCTATCGGTCAAAAGCGCTCCACCGTCGCGCAGGTGGTTGAAAAACTCCGTGCCGCCGGCGCCCTCGAATACACCATCGTGGTTGCCGCAACCGCCTCCGATCCGGCCCCCATGCAGTTCATCGCACCATACGCCGGTTGCGCCATGGCCGAATACTTCCGCGACAACGGCATGCACGCCCTCATCGTGTACGATGACCTGTCCAAGCAAGCCGTAGCCTACCGCCAAATGTCCCTGCTGCTGCGTCGTCCTCCGGGCCGCGAAGCCTACCCCGGCGACGTGTTCTACCTCCACAGCCGCCTGCTGGAGCGTGCCGCCAAACTGTCCGACGAACTGGGCGGTGGTTCCTTGACCGCTCTGCCGATCATCGAAACCCAAGCGGGCGACGTCTCGGCCTATATCCCGACCAACGTGATCTCGATCACCGATGGCCAGATCTTCCTGGAATCCGACCTCTTCTACTCCGGCGTACGCCCGGCCATTAACGTGGGTCTGTCCGTGTCTCGCGTGGGTGGTGCTGCTCAAACCAAGGCAATGAAAAAGCTCGCCGGTACCATGCGCCTCGACCTCGCCCAATACCGCGAAATGGCCGCCTTCAGCCAGTTCGCCAGCGATCTCGACGCCTCCACCCGCAAGCTGCTGGCCAAGGGCGAACGCCTCACCGAGCTGCTCAAGCAAAAGCAATACCAGCCGCTGCGCGTATCCGAGCAGGTTGTTGGCATCTACGCCGGTACCAAAGGCTACCTCGATGACATCGAGCCGAAGCACGTCACCATCTTCGAAGCCCACATGCTGGAGATCCTCCGCAGCAGCTACGCCCGTCTCCTCGACGGTATCGAAGCCAAGGGCGAACTGACTGCCGAGTTCGAAGAAGAACTCAAGGCCGCGCTCGCCAGCGTAAAAACCTCCTTCGACCCTAACGACACGACTCTCGGCCGTCGTGCCAAAGGTACCGAAACCAAGAAGGACGCCACCACCACCGAAGCTGCTGTCAAGGTTGCCAAGGGTAAGGCCAAGAAGTAATCCTTCTGAATCTGCAAAAACGGCCCCATCAGGGGCCGTTTCGCATATCAGCTCAGAGAAGGCCGGGGGCTAAGTCCTAGCGCCATGCCTGACGATGTCCGCGGTCGTCCCAACGGTCGCGCCCGTGGCCATGTCCATGGCCCTTGCCCGGGTGGCCGCGGTAATCACGGTAAACAACCCGCTCACGGTACACGGGGCGGCTATGGTAATAGGTGTGGCGTGGGCCGTTCACATACACGATGCGCTGCGGGGCAGGGTGGTAGTTCACCACACGTACCGGCGGCTGGTAATAGTAGCCGGAAGGGCCGCCCAGATTCAGGCTGATCTTGAAGTCATCGGCCTTGGCCTCGGTCGGCAAGGCAAACGGTAACACCAGAAAACCGGCACCCAGCGCGGCGTACATGGCGGTCTTTTTGGCAGACGAAGGCTTCGCTGCGGTCGTGGTCGTGGCAGTCATGGTGTTCACTCCTTTTGTTGTTGAACACCCCCATAACGCGCGGGCCAAACGCATCCCTGCGCACGGCACTCATGGTGTAAGCACAGCGTAATAAACAGCCGTTCAAATCCCACCAAATGCTGGACACAACCTACGCAACACGTTAATAAAAGCGCATGCCTAGCTTAAAAGCCCTCCGTAGCCGTATCAAGAGCGTCAAAAACACGCGCCAGATCACTAAAACCATGAAGATGGTCGCCGCCGCCAAGGTGCGCCGCGCCCGTACGGCGGTCGAAAATGCGCGCCCCTACGCCGCTCACCTTGCCAATATTCTCGGTAATATCGCCGTGGGTGCCGACAACTCTGCCCCGCTGCTGCTGACCGGCCGCAAAAGCGTCAAAACCGTGGCCCTGGTGGTCTGCGGATCCGACCGTGGCCTCTGCGGTGGTCTGAACAGCAACCTGCTCAAGGCCGCATCCAAATGGATCGAAACCCGCGAAGCCGCCGGCCAAACCGTGCGCCTCGTGGCCGTCGGCCGCAAGATCGAAGCCGGCTTCAAATCCAGCTTTGCCGAGCAGATGATCAAAAGCTACACCGACATGGGCCGCAATGTGGAATTCGCCCACGCCCAAACCATCGCACAGGAAATGCTGGAACAGTTCAACAAGGGCGACCTTGATGAAGTGCACCTGATGTCCTCGCAAATGGTCAACATGCTTACCCAGTCGCCGGTGACCCACCAACTTATTCCTTTCGCCAAGCCGGAGCGTCCGGAAGGCGGCATCGTCGCCTCCGCTCCAGAGTTCGAACCGTCGGAAGAGACCGTGCTGGAGCACCTCCTGCCGCTCAACCTGAACATGCAGGTCTTCACGGCCCTGCTGGAAAGCGCCGCATCCGAGCAAGCCGCCCGTATGACCGCCATGGATTCCGCCACCCGTAACGCGGGCGAAATGATCCAGCGCCTCTCCGTGCAGTACAACCGCTCGCGCCAGGCCGCCATTACCAAAGAGCTCATCGAGATCATCTCGGGTGCCGAAGCGCTCTAGCTTCCACTCAGCACAAAAAGGCCCCCGCATCAGCAGGGGGCCTTCTTCATTCAAAGGGAACGTTACGTGGTGTAATCGTAGTCAAAGCCTACAAACGTCACGTCATCCAGATATTTATTGCGCTTACCATCAAAGGCCATGTAGCCCTTGGCCGCTTTCAGATCGTCGTCATTGCGACCGATCACCAGGGGGTCCTGTTCCTGCCAGCGCGCATGGTCACGCAAACCTTCTTCTAGTGTGCGCGGTACCCGCTCCCACCCGTCCGAAACTGTCACGATCCGGTTAGGGCGATGTGTCAGTAAGTGAACGGGCTTCGACTTCTCGGCCAAACCTTCTGCCGAACGCAGCCAATCATAGCTGTGCTCGCGCAAGCTCTTGGCGACGCGGGCAGCATGCATCTGGTCCCACGCATCCTTAGCCAGTTTAGCCAGAATCGCGTCATCAATGTTCGGATAAGCATCCCACAGGCCCAGTTTTTTAAGCTCGCGCTCAAGAATCTCGGCACGCAGGTTGGCGTCGTCACTGTTCTCGGCCAATTGGCCGTTCAAGCTATCCACCCAGTGCTCGGTGCCGTCATCTGCGGTGTAACTGTAGCCGTAACCACAATCGCCGATCTGCCAGAAACCGCCATGCTCGCCTTCCCACGGAATGTAGACCGACAGTACAAACCCGAGGATTTCATTGTCCGGAACCTTGAACGTCACCCGCACTTGCTCCAGAGCATGCGAAAGATCATTCAAAAACTCCGGAAAAGTGAGCCCCGGCCGCATCATGCTGGCCACATTCTTAGCGGTTTCCGCCGCAAGGCTGGCTGCTGTAATGCGATGCCGCTGCATTTCTGCCCGCCAGTCGGTAAAGGCGGTGATACCGTCAATCGACATCGCCACGGGGCCGCGGTTGGTCTGGAGGAAGACCGCACGATCTTCATTAACAAGTTGTCGGCCTAAGCCTGCGCGTTCGTCGGTGAAGTTCACAAGGTTCTTCACCGTAGGCTGCGCATTCACAGGCGTAATTCGAGAGGAAATGCGAGAATGAACCGGTGCCATCAGAGAGCTCCTGTAATCGGCAAACGTTGTTAAAGTCGTACCCTAAGGCTATCACGCTTGGCAACGGTTAATACCAACTCCGGTTCAATGTTTTACGGGCAAAGCCTCAAGCGGTAAGAGAGAGGAAACCCAGGTCTTCACCCACCAGCATCGTCGCCACGCGGTTCACCGCCTCCGTATCACCGGTCGTGAAATACTTGGCTTTCCCCTGCGCACCCTCAAGTCCGCTGTGCCGCTCCAGATAGTCCTCCAGCGCATTGGCCACCACCTTGGGCTGGTCTAACAGGCGCGTCTGGGCGGGCAGCGCATTCCAAAACAGGTCGGCCACCAATGGGTAGTGCGTGCACCCCAAAATCGCCCACTCGGGAATCTTGTCCAATCCTCCCAGTAATTCCGCCACATACTCTTCCACCGCCGCTTTGATCTCCCCACGCGGTGCCCCACTTTCCAACAGAGGAACCAGTTTCGGGCACCCCTGCGCCGCCACCTGCACGCGCGGGCAACGTTTATGAATTTCCTCGCCATACACGCCGCTCTTCACGGTCACATTGGTGGCAAACAAGGCGATGGTATCGGTATTGAATTTTTGCGGAAACACCGGCTCCTGCACGTGCCACGGCGTCTGCGTCGCCGCTTCCACCGTCGGCGCAATAATGCCTAATACCTTGTGGTCGGGCCAGTGGGTGGGCAGCCAATCCTGCTGGAGCGTGCGCGCCGCCGCTGCCGTCGCGGTGTTGCAGGCGATGATGACCATGCGGCAGCCCATCGTGAAGAGTGTGTCGCATGCATCGGCGGTCAATCGCACAATGTCGGCACCGGTGCGGTCACCGTAAGGGGCGTTGGCATGGTCGCCTAAATAGATAAATTCCCGGTGCGGAAAACGGCGTACCAGCTCCCGCATGACCGTTAATCCACCGTGGCCGGAATCAAACACGCCAATCACTGCTGTATCCTTTGCAAAATTCTCTCAAACTAATGCCCCAAAGTGGCCCATATCAGCTTGACGCACAAGCCTGTTTCCGGCATGTTCCGCCCAAATTTACTGAGTTGAAGAGAAGAGAGGGACACATACACATGTCTGCCGCCAAACAAGCTTCCCCCAAGGCCTCCGGCCATATCGTCCGCGTGATCGGTCCGGTTGTGGACGTCCAGTTCGATGCCGAACTGCCCGAAATCCTGAACGCGCTGACCATCGCCCGTAGCGGCCAGGCCGATATGGTGCTCGAAGTCGCCCAGCACCTGGGTGAAAACACCGTGCGCGCCATCGCCATGGACAGCACCGACGGCCTCACCCGCGGCGATGCCGTGGTCAACACCGGCACCGCCATCCGCGTGCCCGTTGGTCCCAAAAACCTTGGCCGCATCATGAACGTCGTCGGCGAGCCGATCGACGAAATGGGTCCCATGGACACCTCCATCAACTGGGAGATCCACCGCGAAGCTCCGAAATTCGAAGACCAATCCACCGAGGCTGCGATCCTCGAAACCGGTATTAAGGTGATCGACCTGCTCGAGCCTTACGCCAAGGGTGGTAAGATCGGTCTGTTCGGTGGTGCCGGTGTGGGTAAAACCGTTCTGATTCAAGAATTGATCAACAACATCGCCAAGGGCCACGGGGGTTACTCCGTGTTTGCCGGTGTGGGTGAGCGTACCCGTGAAGGGAACGACCTCTACCACGAAATGATGGAATCCGGTGTTATCGTCGCTGGCAAGCCGGAGCAATCCAAGGCTGTGCTGGTCTACGGCCAGATGAATGAACCCCCGGGTGCCCGTGCCCGCGTGGCCCTCACCGGTCTGACTGCTGCGGAATACTTCCGCGATGAAGAAGGGAAAGACGTTCTGTTCTTCGTCGACAACATCTTCCGCTTCACCCAAGCCGGTTCCGAGCTGTCCGCACTTCTCGGCCGTATTCCGTCCGCGGTAGGTTACCAGCCGACTCTGGCCACCGACATGGGTGCCATGCAAGAGCGTATTACCTCCACCAAGAAGGGCTCCATTACCTCGGTACAAGCCGTGTACGTGCCTGCCGACGACATGACCGACCCGGCACCGGCCACCACTTTTGCCCACTTGGATGCCACCACCGTGCTCAACCGCGCCATCTCGGAAAAGGGTATCTACCCGGCGGTAGACCCGCTGGACAGCACCTCCCGTATGCTCGACCCGCAAATCGTGGGCGAAGAGCACTACGATGTCGCCACCAAGGTGCAGAACATCCTCCAGCGCTACAAGGCCCTGCAAGACATCATCGCCATCTTGGGTATGGACGAATTGTCCGAAGACGACAAAATGGTGGTGCACCGCGCCCGCCGTCTTGAGCGCTTCCTGTCCCAGCCCTTCCACGTGGCCGAGCAGTTCACCGGCCAACCCGGTAAGTACGTCAAACTGGCCGACACCATCCGCAGCTTCCGCGAGATCCTCGACGGTAAGCACGATGACCTTCCCGAAGCCGCCTTCTATATGGTCGGTGGTATCGACGAAGCGGTCGAAAAAGCCAAAAAACTCGCAGCTTAAGCCCCGCTTAACCTACGGTTTTCACAGCGCTCCTTCGGGGGCGCTTTTTGCATGTCAGGCGCAAAAAAGGTGTTTGTCAGACGTAATGGTGCGCTGCACCCATAAAACATCTGTAGTTACCTCAACGTTAACCAAACCAACTCTCACAAAGGAAACCATTCCATGAAATCATTCGTGTTCGCCGCCGCCTTGGCCACGGCTGCTGCCCTGGGCGCAGTCAGCGCTTCTGCCAATGCCGAAGACGTCGAAGGTAAGCCCGACCGCCACCCGCGTGGTGAAATGCGTGGCAAAATGGAGGAGATGCGCGAAGGCTTCCGTGCCGAAGGGAAAGAGATGCGGGAAGGCCACCGCAAGGAGGCTCACGCCGCCCGCGAGGAGTGTCATGGCAAGATGAAAGCCGCCGAGGGGATCGAAGCCAAGGAAGCGATTATGAAGGAATGTCGCGCCAAGGCCGATGGCCTGCGCGATAAATTCCGCGGAGATCAGGATCAACGCATCGGAGAACATCGCGAGAAGGTCGATGAGAAATTCGCCGAAATGAAAAAACACCGCGAGGAAATGAAAGGCAAGCACGAGGAAATGCGCGCCAAACGGGATGCAGCACTCGCTCCTGCCGCCCAATAACACCGATTCCTAAAGTTAACCAACCCAAACCTCAAGAAAGACCCGTCCATGAAATCATTCGTATTCTCCACAGCCCTCGCTGCCGCCGCTCACCTCAACTCAACGCCGCAAACCAAGGGGGCGCCAAAAAGCAAGTCATCCACAGAAGGTCTGCGCGCCAAAGTGCGCAAGGTGCGCGAGGCGCAGCGCAAGTCGTCACGTTCAGGGTTAAGCGGCCTGCTGGTGCGCTCTGCCAAATAAGCAGGCAAACGCCAGCCTTACGCGTTTAAAAAAGAGCGGAACAGAACCCTAGGTCGTCCGTTACCCCGCCGAGGCAAGCGAAACGATGTTTCAGCCTCCTGTGCTCAAAACGGCTACGGTCACCAGAGTGCAGGGGGTTCTTCGTTATCCCGCGCCTTGATGTAACATAGGGAGACCTGAATCATGAAAAAGACCCTTCTCGCAACTGCCGCCGCCGCAGCTCTTATCGTAGCTGGTGCCGCTCAGGCCGAAGGTACTACCGACGCTAACAAGAACAAGGGCGTTGGTGCTGCTATCAGCAACAGTGCCGAAGCCGCTTACCAAAAGTCGGCCCAGGGCGTGAACAACGTCAAGGAGAGCTACCACCAGAACATGGCCGACGCCAATGCCGAGGCTGCCAAGCGTAACCTGGCCGATGGCGACCTGAACGCCGCCGCCACCGATGCCAAGGACGCAGCGACCCACCAGGCCGAAGCCACCACCGCCAAGGGCAAGGCCGAGGTCAACAAGACCAAGGCTGCCAAGGAATGGAACAAGGCCAAGAACGCCATGTAATTCCGTTGCGGAAATCAAGGAAGGAGGCTGCGGCCTCCTTTTTTGTATCGTATATACGATACCGTACATTTCAATAAATTCAAAAAATTATCCATATCCAGCGCTTCGCTTCGGTTTCAAACGGTTATGTGGGGTTGGGGAATATAAAACGCCGCTTTCAGCGTGGCCTAACCGCGATTCTCCTTCCTAAAATCGTAAAATCTGATATATGCTGAAGTCATGAAGTTCACACTCCTTACCCCGGCCCAACAAATGGCCGCTACCGAAGCCACCTACGTCTCCATCGCAGGTGAGGCTGGCGATTTCGGTGTGCTCCCCGGCCACATGCCTTTGGTATCCACCCTCCGCCCCGGCGGTCTGGTGAGTGTCACGCACACCAATGGCGATGTCGAAAGCTTCACCGTCAGCGCAGGCGTTGCCGAGGTTACTCCCCAGTCGGTGACCATTCTGGCCGAATCCGCAGCGGTGGCCGTACCGGCCGCAGCCTAATAGGTTTCCGCAAAAATGGCTCCCCGTGTGGGAGCCATTTTGGTTACGAACGTACCCGGCTAAATGCGGCCGGGGGCGTTCACATCGATTTTTAGAATGGGCTTGGCAGCTTCGGTTTGGATAATGGCAGTAAGCTCATTCACTTTTTCGGCAAGCGCAGTATCGGTCTTGAGGCGCGTAGCGATTTTCCGTACCGAACCCGCCACGGTTGCATGGTCGCGCCCGCCAAAGCGTTGCCCGATCCTCGGAAAGCTCCGTCGTATCTTGTCTTCAATCAACATATGACACAGATACATGGCAACCTGACGCGGAAGCACAAACTCGCGCCTATGGGTGTCAGACTCAATATCCGTTATTCCGATATTATAAGCGGCACACACCGTTTTCTTAACAAAATCGATGGTTACACCGCGGCGCGTGCCTTCAATGGGTGTGCCCTCCGGTAAGAAGACAGTTGGCGTGGATGCGGTATTTTGAGGCCAAGGCACGCGTTGAGGAGCAGGCCGCGCAGGTGCCTGCTCCATAGGCGTGTGCACTTTCGCCTTTATAGCGGTGACACGGAGTAAAATATTCATCATGCGTATCCTTATGCACGAAAGAAGAGGGGGGAGGGCTCAGTCAAAACAGATTCCCGCAGGAATGATTCTGGCCCCTCTATATCATCCTCACACATACGCACCAAATAAAAAAAAGCGGGCCTAAGCCCGCGTTCTTGTGAGTGTAGGTTACACAAGGCTTTTCACGAACGCTGCCATCCGCACCAGCGCTTCGGCCAGCTCGGCTTCCTTTCCCGCGTAGCTGATACGTACGGCGCCATCGTCACCAAAGGCCCCGCCGGGCACCACGGCAACAAGCGCTTCTTCAAGCAGCATTTCACAGAATACCACATCGTTGCTCACCTCTTTGCCGCCGGGGGTCACTTTGCCAAACAGGCTCTTGATCTGCGGGAAGGCGTAGAACGCCCCCTCGGGCTTCGGGCAGGGCAGGCCCATGTCGGCCAGGGCCTCCAGCGTCATGTCGCGCTGCTTCAGCAAGCGCGCCTTTTGTGGGGTCAAAAAGTCCTGTGGGCCGTCAAGTGCCGCAGTGGCAGCGGCCATGGCGACATTCGGCAGGTTGGTAAAGCTCTGGCTGGTCAGCGTCAGTACGGCGTCGATCAAGGGCTTGGGCCCCGCAACCATGCCCACGCGCCAGCCGGGCATGCCGTAGGTTTTGCTCACACTCTGTACAATGGCCATGCGCTGCTTCAGGTCGGGTACAGAATCCATGAGCTGGGCGGCACGACCCCCCGGTGCATCGCGCTCGTCAAAAACAAGGCGGTCATAAATATCATCGCTGATGACCCAGATATCATTCCGCACGGCAAGGATCTTCGCCAGCGCCGCCACTTCGTCGGGCGTGTACAGCATGCCGGTCGGGTTGCTGGGGTTGTTGAAGATCACCACCTTGGTCTTCGGGGTTAGAACGGCCGCCAACTGATGGGGCGTGATCTTATAATTATGCGCCGCATCCCCCAACGGGGTCACCGGCACTCCGCCCACGATCTTGACCATTTCGGGGTAGCTCGCCCAGTAAGGGGCGGGAATGACCACTTCATCTCCCTCATTCACAAGCGCAAGCAACAAATTGAAAAGAGCGCCTTTTCCACCTACCTGTGCGCACACTTCATTTTCGGCATAGGCAAAGCCGCGCGCCTCTAAACTTTTGCAGAAAGCGGTCACTAAGCCGGCGCTGCCACGCCCGGGCAGGTAGTCGCCGCTGTCATTATCAACAGCGGCATGGGCGGCAGCATACACGTGGGCAGGGGGCAAAAATCCGGGTACGCCAATACTCAGGCTGACAACATTGAGTCCGGCGGCTTTCAGTTCGCGGGCTTTGCCGGCCACTTTGATAATGGCGCTGGGCTGTACGGTGCTCATGCGTTCGGCCAAGTTCAAAACCATAACGGATCTTTCTGTTTTTATGTCATTTCGCAGGAAGTAAATTCGGCTCTCACAGCGGGGTTCCCGCCTCGTTCCGAAAACATCACACCAATCTGCTTAAATCTGCACCCAAAGGCTTGCAACCGCAAGCAAACTTTGCCATATAAATTGCATACGCAGGTGCACCTTAGGCCCATTTCGCGCCATTCAGGCCCTACGTTGTTCGACGCCCAGTTCTGGGCGATAATTTCACTCCATCTTTTCCGAGGGGACTAGATGAATATCAGCGTTAATCCATTCGCGCTTCTGCTGAGTCAGCCTTCCTTTTACGGAAGCTTCAAGTCAAAAACACGACGCAAGCAGAAGCTTGAAAAGCAAGCGCAAGATGATGTTACTGTAACCGCCCGACAGCCGCGCAAGCGGTTGCCCAAGGTTGCTGCTGCGCCCAAAGGTGTGGTTTATGATACTCAATGGCAAAAAGACTTTGTCGCCGGTCGCTGTGTCGATGGACAGGGGCAGTCGTACACCGACTACCTCCTCGAGATCATGGCGCCAGCTGCCGTAGTCAGCTTACTCTATGTCCAGCTCACCGCTCCGGAATTCCGGGCATGGGCGAGGCAGGAGCAGGCAAGGCACGGTTTTTTCTTTACCATCCCGGCGCATATGCTTGCGGATCGTCGCAAGCCAACGTCGGCATCGGCCATGCGGGATCACAAAGACTCGCATCCGATCACGATGGAAAAAGTGAATATCTATGCCAAACCGAAGGATCGCAACCCTAAGCCGAAGACGCCCGAAGCTCAGCAAGCCGCCGCGCATGCTGCCTCCGTGGCTGAAACGGTGCCAAGTGCCCTCGATCTGGATGTAAGGCTGGAGAGTACTCCAAGGTTGGAGACTGTAAGCGGTACAGTCAAGCTGGCCGCTCTTCAGTCAAAGGCGCGTGAGTCTCGCCTCGATATTTTCGGCGAGCCTGACGTACCTTCGCTTCGCGCTTTGGAGTTGGCTGAGTGATCGGCCGCTCTCTACATATCCCCCATCCCTGGCGTACCCAACGTTAGGCTAACCGCGGGTATCACCCCCGCAACTAAAGAGGAGAAGTATCATGAGCACTCCCCACCTGTTGAACTTTCAGGAGACGTTCGCACTCATACGTCACGTAGCCTGAAGGGAGGTGATCCATATCTAACCTGCCCGGGTACCCACCCGTGGGCCAAACGCCAAGCCTGCAAGAGACTACGCAGGCAAAGCACCAAATCTCTAACGGGCCATTAACCCGTCATCTCGAGACACTTTGAATTACAACCCCTGCCGCAAGGCGGGGGTTTTTCCTGTTCCCTATACCCGGCGGTCTTACATCTGCCCAACGGTGCGCCATTTCCGCCGCTTGCCCACAAATTCATCGTTCTGCCCCTCTTTTTTTTAGGGTCATTTAGGTCTAGTGTACGGCCCCATAGAGATAAGAAATTTCTAGCCCACTAAGAGGAAATGCCCCCGATGCAAATCGAATCCACCCCGTCCTTTGTCCAAAAGGTCTACGAAACCACCGCTGCCAACTTGCAGATCATCCGCGACCGCCTCAAGCGCCCGCTGACCCTCGCCGAAAAGATCCTGTACGGCCACCTTGCCGATCCTAAAAATGCCGAGCTCGTGCGCGGCGAATCTTACGTGGAATTCCACCCGGACCGCGTGATCCTGCAAGATGCCACCGCCCAAATGGCCATCCTCCAGTTCATGCAGGCGCAAAAGGATGAAGCCGCCGTGCCGGTTACCGTCCACTGCGACCACCTCATCCGTGCCTACTCCGGCGCCAAGGCCGACCTGGCCACCGCCAACACCGAGAACGAAGAAGTTTACAAGTTCCTCTACGATGCCTCCCAGCGCTACGGCTTCGGTTTCTGGAAGCCCGGTGCCGGTATCATTCACCAGGTCGCTCTCGAGCAGTACGCTTTCCCCGGCGAAATGTTCTTGGGTACCGACAGCCACACCCCCAACGGTGGTGGCCTCGGTAGCTTCGCCTGCGGCGTCGGCGGTGCCGATGCGGTGGACGTCATGGTCGGCCTGCCGTGGGAAGTGCTGCACCCGCAGATCGTCGGCGTGCGCCTCACGGGCTCCCTCAAGGGCTGGGCCGCTCCCAAGGACGTGATCCAGAAGCTGCTGCACATCCTCACCGTGGAAGGCGGTACCAACCGCGTGATCGAATACTTCGGTCCGGGCTGCAAAACCATCTCCGCCACCGGTAAGGCCACCATCTGCAACATGGGTGCCGAACTCGGCGCGACCACCTCGGTCTTCCCGTACGATGAACGCATGGACAGCTACCTGAAGAGCACCGAACGTGCCGACCTGCTGCCGATCATCCACAACTTCGCCAAGGCTTTGGTCGCCGACCCCGAAACCGCCCAGAACCCGGAAAAGTTCTACGACCTCGTCATCGACATCAACCTGTCCGACCTCGAACCCTCGCTCGTCGGCCCGCACAGCCCGGATGCCTTTGCCAAGGCGTCGGAAATGGCCGCTCACCTCAGCAGCCCGCGTGTGGTCGAACTGAACAAGGGCCCGGCTCCCGCCAACCTCACCTACGCCCTCATCGGCTCCTGCACCAACAGCAGCTACGAGGACATGGGCCGCATCAGTATCCTCGCCGACCAGCTCATCGCCAAGGGCGTCAAGCTCAAGTGCCCGCTCATGGTCACCCCGGGGTCCGAGCAGGTTCACGCCACCATCAAGCGCGATGGTCAACTGGCCAAGCTGGAGCAACTGGGCGCGATCGTCCTCTCCAACGCCTGCGGCCCGTGCATCGGCCAATGGAAGCGTGACGATGTGAAGGAAGGTACCCCCAACTCCATCATCAGTTCCTACAACCGTAACTTCCCCAAGCGTAATGATGGCTTTGCCAGCACCTGCTCGTTCATTGCCTCGCCGGAAACGGTGTTGGCCTACGCCGTGTTCGGTCGCCTGGATATCGACCCGTTCAATACGCCAGTAGAAGCCGCCGATGGCAGCACCTTCATGCTGCGTGCCCCGGGCGAAGTGGACGAAGTTCCCTCCGGCGGTTTCGTGCCGGATGAAGTCGGCTACGCCGGTCCGGATGGTAAAGCCCATGGCGAAGTGATTGTGGCCGAGGGGTCCGACCGTCTGCAGATCCTCGCTCCGTTCACCAAGTGGGATGGTGCCGACTATGCCAACCTGCCGCTGCTCATCAAGGTGAAGGGCAAGTGCACCACCGACCACATCTCCCCCGCAGGCCCGTGGCTCAAGTACCGTGGTCACTTGGATAACATCTCCAACAACATGTACCTCGGTGCGGTCAACGCCTACACCGGCGTCGCAGGTAAAACCCAGAACGTCGAAACCGGTGCCGAAGGCACCCCCGCCGACATCGCCCGCCAATACAAAGCGTCCGGCCAGGGCTGGGTATTTGTTGGCGACCAGAACGTGGGTGAAGGCTCGTCGCGTGAGCACGCCGCCATGTCCCCGCGCTGGATGGGCTGCCGTGTGGCCATCGCCCGCTCCTTTGCGCGTATCCACCACACCAACCTGAAGAAACAGGGCATCCTGCCGCTGACCTTCGCCAACAGCGCGGATTACGACCTGATCGAAGCCACCGACCGCTTTGCCTTCCACAACCTGAAGGACATCAAGCCCGGCAGCCAGATCACCTGCACCGTCACCCACGCCGATGGCTCCACGGTCGATATCCTGCTCAACCACACGTTCAATAACGAACAACTTGCGTGGTTCCGCCAGGGGTCTGCCCTCAATGCCCTTAAGGCCAAGGCTGCTTAAGGCAACCGCCAAAAAAAGAACGGCCCCAAAAGGGGCCGTTCTTTTTTTGAGAGTCATAAAGCCGAATGTTCAGTTAACCGTTCGCGGGTCTTTCGCCGTAAAGAGCGGTTTTTCCAGCGGTAACCACGGCGTAATGCCATAAGTCTGGCACAACCACCAGACATGGCCCACCTCATCCGGCGTCACATTCTTGAGGTTCCGGCGCAGCAGCGCCATCATGTGCTTAAGGCTTTCGGTGTCGTCTTGGGTTTCCACCAGTCGTGCAAGCAACGCGGTCGTGGCGTTATGAATGGACTCTTCATCGGGGGGCAGGGAAGTCGCACCCAGGTGCACCACAATGTGGTAAGCAGCGGTATCCCGGATTTTCAGAGCACACCATTCACGGGCCACCCGTTCGGCAGGGATCACCTGAATGGCACCATCGCGGTCCAGTAGGCGCTCCATGTCATCCAGCGGAGGGGTATCACCTTCACACGGAAACAACTGGGCATATGCCCGTATCAATTCATACAACTCGGCAGGGTCAACACCTTGCCGGGTCAGCATTCGTATCAACACATTCTGTTCATAAGGGGGCAGGTTCAGGTTCGAAATATTCATGAGAAATCTCCAGTCTCATAGAAAGAATGAACTCAGGGTACAAAACACAACGCACGTCGCACATCTATAAGCGATTCCCTATCTTCGGAAAAGAGACAAAAAAAGAACGGCCCCTCAAAGGCCGTTCCGATTACAATTTATAAGGTTGATCCCCATGGCGGCGGGAAAGGCGGCAAGAGCTCCTTGCGGCAGTAATCCCAAACATCCAGCACCTCTTCATAGGTCAGGTTGTGCAGGTCATTGTCCAATTGGGTATGACGCCGATCAACCAACGCCTTCATATCGGCAAGTTCGGTTTCATCGTAACCGCTTTCCCACGCGGCGGCCGTCACTTCGCGCAACATCTCTTCATCTTCAGCAAAGCTGGCGGGCAGAACTCGCCGTACACTCCACATCGCCTTGAGGATCTGCGCATCATCCGGCCGCATGCCTTTGTGGGGCATGGGAGTCGGAGGATATGTCTCGCCATTGCACGGCAGCAGTTGCTTAACCACTTCAAAGGCAGCCTGATGGTGAACAATCAGGTACCGCTTGTGCCAGTACCATACCACGCCTTCGGCGCTTACATTCTCAAAGCAGTTGTCCCGAATGAACTTCGCCACTTTCAAAAACGAAATCGCAGAACGATCTGGCCCGAAGTATTCGAGGCAAGCCGCCCGCTGGTCAGGGTCTTCCCGAAAATAAGGTTCACGCATGGCTATCTCCAATCATGCCGAGGGAAAGTCAAAGTACGCCGTAAACTGCATGCACTTAATACGATCATTCTGAAACACACAACAAAAAAACGAGGGGCAACATGCTGCTGCCCCTCGTGGTCGTTATTGCCGAACATCTTTGTTCGCGGCCGGAAACGGCGGTATTCCGTGCGCCGCGCACAACATCCATAAGGCTTGCGCCTCGGAGGTCGTGATGGCGCGCACTTGCCGTAAGGCCGCTTCGGCGTCGGAGGCCAACTGGCGATCCTTCGTCTCCTCAAGTTCCTCCGTGATGCCGTCAACCACAACACCAATCGCGCGCTGGATGTCGGCATCCTGTGGCCACAGACAGGTCGCAAGCTCAGCCACAACCGCAAACAGCGGCGTGTCCTGTATGCGTGCAAAGTGCCATACCGCTAGGAGGTCGCTGTGGTCGAGCGCGTACGTCAGCTCGGCCTCATCCAGAACTTGAAGGGTCATGGAGTGTGTGGGGGGCGTGTCGGGCGTGTCTTTGTTCACCGTAACAAGCTCGTCCATCAACTCCATGCTCATGTCCCAGCGCAGCATCTGTATGTGCTGCGCATCTGGGTGAGCCTCGTCCATGGCAAGGGCAAGGCGTTCCTTATAGTCGGCGATCCTGAAGTCTTTCATAACAAGCCTCCGTAAGCGGAATGGACAACAAAAAGGGGCAGTTACCCACCCCTCTTTCTTCGTATGCTCGCCTTATCAGGCGGCCTTGACCTTCAAACGCGCGATGGCATCTTCAAGCTTCGGCTCATTTTCGCGCCGAAGCTTGGTCTCTGCACGCAATTCGAGAATTTCGCGCATGTAATTGCCAGCATCCATGTCGCGAGCGATTGCATCTTTGGCCCAGGTTTCAATTTGTTCAGAAGTTGCCATTCTTTATATCCCCGTGTGAACGTGCAAAAAAGGTCGGGCTTGCGCCCATATGGTTTAGCTATCCAATCGAAATCGGTACTCAGCTATGCAATAAAGCTGCAACTCTCTACTCCTATCTTTGATGTTTGTCAAATTGCATACAAAAATAAAAACGGGGCCATAGCCCCGCTCAAAAGCCTGAGGTAAGCTACAACGCCAAAACAGCCACACCCAACTCGGTCAGGTACACCTTGTCGTCCAGCTCGCAGAATTCGGCATCCAGCGGCAAAACTTTAACAGCATCGCCCATGATGACTTCCAGCGCAGGCCCGGCCGGTAATTCCACGGTGCCTTTCACAGTGCCCAGCACGGCCTCATCCGGCCCCACTACATCGGCACCCACTAAGGAGTCGAGGAATACTTCATCTTCATCCTCAGGCCATTTGTTGCGGTCCAAAAACACTTCCGTGCCCTTCAGCGCCTCGGCACCCTCAACGGTGGTAATACCGGCAATGGTCAGCGCCAGCAGGCCCTGACCGACCGGTTGCCACTTGGTGACCTTGAATTCCTTACCGTCTTTAGAGATCAGCGGACCCGCCTCAACCAGCAGGTCGTAGTCATCCAGACCGATCTTCGCCTTCACGGCACCCTTCAAACCATGAGGGCCCTTCAGGGCCCCCACAGAAATCAGCTTCACAGCTTCAACCATTGCACTAGGCAGCCGGTTGTTCGTCAGCAGCAGCTTCGGCCGGAGCGGCAGCGGCTTCGGCTTCAGCGGCCTTGGCGGCAGCTTCGGCAGCCTTGGCTTCTTCAGCAGCAGCGGCGGCAGCGGCCTTGGCGGCTTCAGCTTCAGCCTTGGCAGCGGCTTCGGCCTTGAGCTGTTCGCCCTTGGCAGCCTTGGCGGCTTGGATTTCAGCAACCTTGATGCGACGGGCCTTGCGCTCGGTGATGTCCTTGCGGATGGCTTCGGGGCCAACGTTGTTCTTAACCAGCAAGCGGGCCACAACGTCGGTCACTTGGGCACCACGGGCAACCCAGAACTCAACGCGCTCGGCGTTCAGTTGGAAGGGAACTTCCTGACCACGGGCCTTGGGAGCGTAAAAACCAACGCGCTCGATGAACTTACCATCGCGGGCTTCGCGGCTGTCAGCAACTACGATGCTGTAGATAGGCAATTTCTTACGGCCACCACGTTGCAGGCGGATCTTAACGGACATATTCGTAACTTTCTGTGTGAGAGCTTGGCTCTCGTATTGGTATCTCAAGCCTCGAAGGGACTTGCCTCTCCACTATGGAGAACTGAACCTTTCAGCTCAGCGGGTTGCGGGTAACATGCGGGCTACGCACAACATCCGCCGTATAACCTCTCTCAACCCCCTTGTAAACACAAAAAACATACCCCATAAAAACCCCATCGAAACTCGAGCTGTCAGAAAGGACACTCACATGCCGATGATCAGAACCTTTTCGACCACCGCAGGCCACTACTGCGAAATGCAGGAACGCGACTTCGCCCGCCTCTGCGAGCGTCAGCCGCATCCTGATGATAAGGAAGTCTTCGCCGTACAGGTGAAGAAAGACGGTGAGCGCCTCGCGCTCGCAGCTCTCGCCATCGCCATGCCGGGAGAAGCCACCGTCAATCGCCACCGTCCCGGTCGCAATTCCTACAAGGGTCACTTCTTCGCCATCGGCGACGACCTTGCAGAACTCGCAACCAAGGGCACCGGCAATGCCGAGCTCGACGCCTTCCTCGCCTTCATCGTCGAGCAGCACGCAGCTATCGCCGCTTAACGCGACCGATCGAAGCTACCTACGAAAAACCCGGCCATTGTGCCGGGTTTTTTGCGAGCAGGGGCCCTACCGCTTCATCCCCTTCATCCCCTTCATCCCCGCCATCATCTTCTGCAACTGCCCACTCCGCATCATCTTCGTCATCTGGTTCATTTGCTCGTGCATCTTCACCACCTTGTTCACATCATGCACGGTCAAGCCGCAGCCCTTGGCGATACGAATCCGCCGCTTGGCATTCAAAATGAGGGGATTCTTCCGCTCGGCGGCTGTCATGGAGTCAATCACCGCGATCTGACGGATCACCAGCTTGTCATCTACCTTGCTGGGGTCGATCTTGCCCTTCAGCGCCCCCATACCGGGCAACAGGTCGAGCATCCCGCTCATGCCGCCCATCTTTTTCATCATCAGCATCTGCTTTTTCAGATCATTCATGTCGAGCTGCTTGCCGGACATCAACTTCTCTTCAAGCTTGGCACCATCCTCGCTGGCCGCGGCATTCTGCATCTTCTGCACCAGGGCCACCACGTCGCCTTGGCCCAGAATACGTCCGGCCAAACCTTCGGGGCGGAATACCTCCAACGCGCCCACACCTTCA
This sequence comes from Pseudomonas fluorescens, assembly GCA_003241595.1. Taxonomy (GTDB): domain Bacteria; phylum Pseudomonadota; class Alphaproteobacteria; order UBA2136; family UBA6156; genus UBA6156. The sequence continues at coordinate 2,740 of QFOU01000002.1, read as the reverse complement.
CCCATACCAAGGAAGAGGATGGGCACACCGGTAATATGGCGCATGGAAAGGGCGGCCCCACCGCGCGCATCGCCATCCATACGGGTCAGCACCAAACCGGTCAGATCAATTTTTTCATGGAAGGCCTTGGCCACTTCAACAGCAACCTGACCGGTCTGACCATCCGCCACCAGCAGGCTTGCGGTGGGCTTCACAAGATCACGCACAGCGACCAACTCGGCCATCAAGGCTTCATCCACCGCCAAACGACCCGCCGTGTCCACAATCAGAACATCCACGCTGCTCTTCTTGGCTTCGGCCATCGCCGCCTTGGCGCGCACCATTACATCGCTGCTGGCATGGTCAAAGCGCTGGGCACCTACTTTATCGGCCAGAATCGCCAACTGCTCGATCGCCGCCGGACGATACACGTCCAAACTCGCCAACATCACACGCTTCTTCTGGGTGTCGGCCAGATACTTCGCCAACTTGCCACTGGTGGTGGTCTTACCACCGCCCTGCAACCCGCACATTAAAATGACGGCCGGTGGCGCGGCATTCAATTGCAGGGCAACCCCTTCACCCAGCAACTCAACCAAGGCATCGTAAACAATTTTAACCACCTGCTGGCCGGGGTTCGCACCCTTCAACACAGCCTCACCTACCGCACGCTCACGCACCAGCGTCATCAGGTGTTTAATCGCCGGCAACGCCACATCGGCTTCCAGCAAGCTCACGCGCAATTCACGCAGCGCCGCGTCTACATCGGCTTCGGTCAGCAAACCCTTGCCGGTTAGGCTCGAAAGCGCCTTACCGAGCTTCTCTTGAATAAATTCCAACATAAATGTCTCTTACCAAGAGATTGAAACCGCGTCACGCCCTTTCATACGCGGAACTTAGTTCCCACCCTGCACGTAATAACGCAGCCTAACGAATACGCAGCGAATCGGCCCCCCTCGGGTTGCCGCCTGCCAACAAACGGGAGTAAGGTCAGACTATGTACGGGGCAAAAATAATAACACTCGTTGCGGTCTGTCTGTGCCTTCCGGTGCTGGCATTCGCCACTAAGGTAGGTCCGCTGGATGGCAAGGCCGGCCCATCGCTACGCCCCTTGGGCAGCCCAGGCGGAATCCAAACCGAGGTTCTCCCCGATACCGGCTTCCCCAAAGAACTCGAGCGCCTCGGCGATCTCCCTTCCGCCGCCGTCGAATGGCAACGCCTCGCCTACCAGTCGCATGGTAAAGAGCGCGAGCTGGCCCTCACCAACGCCGCCCGGCTCAACATCGCCATGGGCAACCCCAACGTCGCCTCGCGCCTGATCTCCGAACTCATCAACGACAACCCCGCCACCCAATACGCGCCGGAAGCCCTTTTCCACATCGCCACCGGCTCGTACGGAGACGCGCAAGCCAATGCGTTCCGCCAATTGCAGGAAAAATTCCCCGGCAACCCGTGGACCACCGCCGCCCAAATGAGCGATGTCTGGAAACAAGCCGAAGCCAAGGGCCGCATCAAACAAACCTATGGTCTGGAAGCCGCCGAAAAACTCAAGCAGCGCATCAACATGCTGCGGGTGGAGCAACAGAAGAAGATCGCCGTCTCCGGTGCCATGGGGGTCATATTGCCGGGCGCAGGCCATGCCTACGCGGGCAACATCCCGCAGGGCGTTACCGTCTTCATCTTCTGGTGCCTGTTCACGTTGGCCTTCCTCTCGGCCTGCCGCCACCGTCACTTCGCCTATTCGTTCCTGTTCGTCATTCCGTCGGTGTCGCTCTGGCTCACCAGCCCCATCGTCGCCATGGAGATCGTGCGCGACGAAACCAAATCGGAAATTGCCGCCAACCTCCAAAAATGGACCGACCTGCAACCGCAGCTCCCCAACGCCCCAAAAGCGCCTGAAACTCCCGTTAGCTCTGCCCCCGCAACCCCGCCCGAGGCTCAGGCAACAACCGCGTCACCCACCTCGCCAAATCCCGCGCCTTAAGGTATAGAGGGAACCATGTCATGGTTCTCTCGCATCACCGCCGGTCTTACCCGCTCCACCACTAACGTCACGGAAGGCCTCAAACAGGCCCTCGGCATCGCGGCCAAACTGGATGACGCCACACTCGAAGCGCTGGAAGAAACCCTCATCGCCGCCGACACCTCGCTACCCGTCGCCCAAGCGCTGCTAAAGGATCTCCGCAAAACCAAACTGCCCGAGCCTCTCACGCTGGAAGCCCTGCGCGACGCACTCGCCACCCTCATCGCCGCCCGCCTGCAACCTCTCGCCAAACCGCTGGAATTCACTGCATCTCCCACCGTCATCCTCATCGCGGGCGTCAACGGCGCCGGCAAAACCACCACCATCGGTAAACTCGCCGCCCAATGGGCGGGGCAGGGGAAGACCATCGTGGTTGCCGCCGCCGATACCTTCCGCGCCGCCGCCGTCGCCCAACTCAAGGTCTGGACCGACCGCGCCGATGCCTCCAGCAAGCAGGGGAGCGTCACCATTATTCCCCCCGTCAAAGAGGGCCAGGACTCCTCCGCCGTCGCCTACGCCGCCTTGGAAAAAGCCATCGAGCTGAAAGCCGACGCCCTCCTTATCGACACCGCCGGCCGCCTGCCCAACCGCGCCGATCTCCTCGCCGAACTTCCCAAGATCAAGCGCGTCATCACCAAGCTGGATGAAACCGCCCCCCACCACACCGTACTGGTGCTGGATGCCACCCTCGGCCAATCCACCATCCCGCAGGTGGCCGAATTCCATAAACAGATCCCG